>JBBQYZ010000404.1:0-4199 GCA_038208205.1 Gemmatimonadales bacterium
ATCGGCACCACGTGGCCAGGACACCCATCGCGGCCGGGCGATCGCGTATCGCGTCGGACGTCACCCCCTGCGCCGTCGCATCCACGGCGCCGGCGACTCGCGCTCCCCGGTCGACGTCAGATCGATGTCCTGTCCCGTCAGCACCTTCGCCGTCCGTTCGGCAATTCGCCGGCGTCGCGTGATCACGAACAACACCGCACAGAGGATCAGGGCGAGCAGGCCGAGGCGTACGTCGAGCCGGCGTGTGAAGTCCAGCGCCTTCAGGGCCAGCCCACCCGCGGCAAAGCCGAGATACGCGAACGCCGCCGCCCACAGCCAGCAGCTGATGCCGCTCGCCAGGAGGTACAGCGAGAGCGGCAGCCGCGCCGCGCCGCAGGCGATCGGCAGCGGCAGACGGAGTCCATAGGCGAATCGCACCGCGAGCGACGCACGCCACGGGTTGCGGCGCACGATCGTGAGCGCGCCGGCGAGCAGGCGGCGCTTGTCCGGCCAGCGCGCCAGCACCCAGTCGATGCGCCACAGTCCCACGAAGTACAGCGCCAGCGACGCGGCCCATGTTCCGACCGCCACGGCGATGATCACGGCCGCGAAGTCGGCCCGCCCGTGCCGCACGGCGATACCGCCGAGAATCGGGTTCGCTTCCTCGAACACGATGCTCGAGACGCCGAGCGCCGTATATCGCCACAGCTGGTCGAGGACCGAGGCGTCGTGGAGTGGCCGAACGGCCGGCGCGATGGCTTGCAGTACGATCGCTAGAATTCGAACACTCCTCCCGTTGCCGTCGTCGGCTCGCGCAATCTACCCCCTCGACAGAGCTTCAGGAGCCGCCGTTCGCTTCGCGCCGGGTGGGCCTGTCTGTTGTCCGGGGCAGCCCCTCTCCGCTCCTTGCCGGCGCGTCGGCACTGTGCCGCGCGTTCCGCCCGCACGGGCGCCGAGCTACCATACCTTCCCGGGCGCGGCGGCCATCGTCAGCACCTCGGCCATCCACCGGGCCGCGATCTCGATGATCGTCCTCGTGTCCCGGCGTCGGCTCGAGGTGTTCGACTCGCGCTCCCGGGCGCTCGAGTGGCTCGTCACCAAGCGCTAGCGCGCCTCTACACGCCCTTCCTCCGCATCGATGCGCCGTCCTCTCGTCGCCTTGCTCGTCACGCTGGCCGCCCCGTTCGTGCTCCGGGCGCAGCGCCCCATCCTGCTCGTCCCGCAGCCGCGCGAGGTGCGCGCCGAGCGCGACCTGCCCCTGGCGCGCGGGCTCGATGTCGTCGTGCCGGTCGACAGCGCCGACGCGTTCGCCGCGCGCGATCTGCGCGATGCTCTGCGCGACGCAGGCATCGCTGCGCCGCGTGCCGGCTCGGCGCCAGGTGCGCGCGTCGTGTTCCTTCGCGCCGGATCCGCCTCGGGTCGCACCCTGCTCAACCGCGCTGGCGTCTCCTTCACCGACACCATGCGCGCTGAAGGGTACATGCTCCTCCCTGAGGGCAGCACGCTGAACGTCGTCGGCGCGACCGCGGCCGGGGTGTTCTATGGCGCGCAGACGGTGAAGCAGCTGGTCGAGGGGCGCGGTGGCAGCGCGGTGCTCCGCCTGGCCGCCGTCCGTGACTGGCCCGCCATGCGATACCGCGGTCTGCACGACGACCTTTCGCGCGGCCCGGTGCCGACACTCGACTTCATGAAGCGGCAGCTCCGCCTGTTCGCGTCGATGAAGATGAATCTCTACTCTCCCTACTTCGAGCACACCTTCGCCTACGCGGCCAACCCGCTCATCGCCCCGCCGGGCGGCAGCATCTCCCGCGAGGACGTGCGTGAGCTCGTGGAATACGCCCGCCACTATCACATCGAGGTCGTTCCCGAGCAGGAGGCGTTCGGCCACCTGCACCACGTGCTCAAGTACGAGCTCTACTCGCCCCTCGGTGAAACGGCACACGGCCACGTGCTCGCGCCTGGCCAGCCCGGCTCGATGACACTCATCAAGCAGTGGTTCGCCGAGATCGACTCGACGTTCCCGAGCAGGTTCGTCCACCTCGGCGCCGACGAGACCTTCGAGCTCGGGCGCGGTCAGACCGGCGAGCGGGTCGCCAAGGAGGGGATCGGTCCAGTCTACCTCGGCTTTCTCAAGGACATCGTGGCCGCGGTCGGCCAACCGGACAAGCGCTACCTGTTCTGGGGCGACGTGGCGGTGAATCACCCCGACCTCGTGGCGTCGCTGCCGCCGCAGATGATCGCCGTCGCCTGGTCGTACGGCGCCGCGGCGAGCTTCGAGCGACAGATCGCGCCTTTCCGGAACGCCGGTTTCGAGACGTGGGTCGCGCCGGGCGTGAGCAGCTGGAACCGCGTGTACCCCAATTACAACACCGCCTTCGTCAACATCAGGAACTTCGTGCGCGATGGGCAGCGACTCGGGGCGACGGGAATGCTCAATACGACCTGGGACGACGACGGCGAGACGTTGTTCAACGGCACCTGGGCCGGTGTGCTGTTCGGCGCCGCGGCGGCGTGGCAGCCGGGAGAGAGCGACGTTGGCCTCTTCCAGCGCTCGTTCGGACGCGCCTTCTATCGCGACACCAGCGGGCGGGCCGACGCAGCCGAGCGACTGATGATGACCGCGCACGCGACGCTGGAGCGCGCGGGGCTCGGCAACGGCACCGACGCCCTCTTCTGGCAGGATCCGTTCAGCGTCGACGGTCTCATCACCGCCGACAAGATCCGTCCCGTCGCGCGCGACCTGCGCATCGCGGCGGAATCGGCACTCGTGTACGTCGCTCAACTCCGCGCGGTCGGCCCGGTCGCCAATCCCGATGCGCTCGACGCCCTGGAGCTCGGTGCCCGCCGCATGGACCTGATCGGGATGAAGTTCCAGTTCGCCGACGACGTGCGTGGCGCGTACGCGCGCGCGTCGGATTCCACTCGCAAGGATGTCGCCCGCGACCTCGGCGACATCAACGGCGTGAACGGCCGCCTGCAGGACATGCGCGACGGCTACGGCCTCACGCGCGACCTCTACGCGGCGGCGTGGGCGCGGGAGAATCGCCCCTACTGGCTGCAGAACGTGCTCGTCAAGTACGATCTCGCGATGCAGCTCTGGCAATCGAGGGCCGACCGCATGGCCGCGGCGCGGAACGAGCTGGCACGCACCCGTCGGCTTCCACCCGCGGCGAGCGTGGGGATTCCGTCGCCCTGATCGGGCGGGCGCTATCTTTCGTCAGGCGCGCAGGCGCCGCGGACCAACCACTCTCACCACCACTCCGTGTTCGACGCGAACTACTTCAAGGGCAGCTTCACGAAGGACATCGCCGCGATGGGCGCCGACCCGGTCGTCGAGGTGATCCTCAGCAACGGCCACGTTCACCGGGTGCGCGCGCTGCTCGACGTCGGTGAGAAGTGGATCACCCTCGAGACCTACCAGGCCAAGGGCGACCTCGCACACCATCGCCCGCGTTTCGGCGAGAAGGCCGATCGCGAGGCGGACGGCGGGCACGACGCTTTTCGCACCGTGATCTCCTACGAGAGCATCGCCGCCGTGGTGTTCGACCGCACACCGTCGCAGGTCCGGACACGTCCGGGCTTCGGCAGCCTCTGAGCAGGATGGTCGCCGAGGACGACGCAGGCCGGGTGGTCGTGGTGGCCGCCGGGTTCGCGCTGTGGCGCGGGGGCCGCTGTATCGCGGCGGCACGCTGGGCCGACGTGCGGCGACTGCGCGCCTACCATCGCGACGCCGACTCCGAGACGCTCTTTGTCGGCGTCGACCTCGTGGACGGCACGGTGATGGAGCTTCAGGAAGAGGCTCCGGGGTTCGACGCGTTTCTCGACCGCGCCTCCGCTACCCTCGCCGGCATGCTCGCCTACCTGGCCTGGCATCCCACGCTGGCAGCCGCGCCCCCGGGAGCCGCTGACGTCGTCCTGTTCGAACGCGCCGTGCGCAAGCGGTAACCCTCCTTCCACGACCAGGTCTGCATGCCCATTCGTCGCCACCGGCTCTCCTTCGCGCTTGCTCGCGTGCGTGCTCGCGTGCTCGTGTGCGTTCCCGTGGGCGTACTCGCCCTCACCGCCGTCGTCCGTCCGGTCGAGGCGGTCGCGCAGAGCGGCAGTGCACCGGGCACGGTGGGCGATTTCGTCATTCGTGACTTCAGCTTCGTGAGCGGCGAGGCACTGCCGAAGCTGCGCATCCACTACCGCACGCTCGGACGGCCGCGGCGCGATGCCGG
>JBBQYZ010000405.1:0-4197 GCA_038208205.1 Gemmatimonadales bacterium
TTCGTTCGCGCGCATGCGTTCGGCGTGCGATGCACCGGTGATTTTCGACGCGACACATAGCGTGCAGCAGCCCGGTCGAGGAGAAGGTGGGACGAGCGGGGGCGCCCGCGAGTACATCCCGTCGCTCACGATGGCCGCGTGCGCCGTGGGGGTGGACGGGTTGTTCATGGAGACGCATCCCGACCCATCGCGGGCACCTAGCGACGGACCCAACATGATCCCGCTTCATGAGCTCGACGCACTGATCGAGCGCGCGGTGGACGTGTGGCACCTGGCCCGCGCGTGACCGACCTGCGCCCGACGCTGGCCCGTTCCATTCGTCTCGTCGGTCTCGACGTGGACGGGGTGCTGACCGACGGCGGCATCTATCTCGGGGCGGTCGGCGGCACGAGCCTCGAGCTCAAGCGCTACGAGATTCAGGACGGCCTCGGCATCCATCTGATGCAGAAGGCGGGCATCCGCGTGGCAATCGTCACCGGTCGCGTGTCCGACAGCGTGCGGCTTCGCGCCGCCGAGCTCGAGATCGACGACGTGGCACAGGACTCCCAGGCGCAGAAACTCCCTGCTTTCCTCGCGATGCTCGACCGACACGGGATCGCGCCGTCGGAGGCCGCGTTCATCGGCGACGACTTTCCCGACTTGGCCGTGCTGCGATTGGTCGGGTTGCCAGTGGCGGTGGGGAATGCGGTGCCCGAGGTGAAGGAGGCCTGCACGCTGCATCTCACCCGGACTGGCGGCCGGGGGGCGATCCGCGAGTTCGCCGAAACGCTCATGAAGGCCCGCGGCGACTGGACGAGAGTGACGGAGCAGTATGTGACGGAGCGCTCGCTCCCGCTCGCGGAGTCCGACGCGTGAGCCCCGAAGACATCGTCGCTCGCGGTCGGCGCGTCATTCGCCTCGAGCGCGAGGCGCTCGCCACCGTCGAAGCACGGCTGGACGAGTCGTTCGCGCGCGCCGTCGTGATGATCGCCCGCTCGCGCGGGCGTGTCATCGTCGCCGGCGTGGGCAAGTCCGGTCTGATCGGACGCAAGATCGCCGCAACGCTCACCTCGACCGGCACGCCCTCGGCGTTTCTGCACCCGGTCGAGAGCGCCCACGGCGATCTCGGCATCGTCGGCGCGGAAGACGTCGCCATCCTGCTCTCCAAATCTGGCGAGTCAGACGAGCTGCTCGTCCTGCTCGAACAACTTCAGGGGCTGGGGGTACGGACCATCGCGATCACCGGTGTGCCCGGATCAGCGCTCGCCCGACTCTGCGACGTTGCGCTGGACGCGTGGGTGAAGGAGGAAGCGTGTCCGCACGACCTCGCGCCCACCACGAGTACGACCGCGGCGCTCGCGCTCGGCGACGCGCTCGCCGTGGCGCTGCTGGAGCACAAGGGGTTCCGTCGGGAGGACTTCGCTCGTCTGCATCCGGGCGGCGCGCTTGGACGGCGGTTGGTCACGCTCGTCGACGAGGTGATGCTGACCGGGTCGCTACCCGTGCTGCCGCCCGGGTCCACGCTACGCCAGGCGGTCGTTGTCCTCGCCGAGCAGCGCGGCATCGTGCTGGTGGCCGGACCGGACCGGCGGTTGGAGGGCGTTCTCACGGCGGGAGATCTGACACGATTGATGGAACACGAGACCGACGTACTGAGCGAGCCGGTGGAGCGGATCATGACACGCGCGCCGCGCAGCGCGCGCGCCGGCGAGCTCGCGAGCGCAGTGGCGTATCGCATGGAGCAGCACGGGATCATGGCGATGCCCGTGCTCGATGACCATGCGTGCATCGCCGGCGTGGTGCACCTGCACGACCTGCTGCGCGCGAGGGTCGCCTGATGCGCCGCGTTCTCGTGCCGGTGCTGCTCCTCCTGGCCGCGACCGTGTCGGCGTGCGGCAAGAAGGGAAGCGCCCCTCCGGTCAAGACCACGGCCTCGCTCGCGGATAGCGCAGAGCAGGTGATGGTGAACATTCGCACCTCGCTCACGGATCATGGCGTTCTTCGCGGTGAGCTGTCCGCCGACTCGGCGTACATCTTCGACGAAGGCACCCGCTACGAGCTGCGCAAGGTTCGCACAACCTTCAACACATCGATCGGAGTGAAGAACGGGACGATGAGCGCCGATCGTGGCCGCTACAGCCTCCGCCAGCAGTTGCTGGAAGGGTTCGGCAACGTCATCGTGACCACGACGGATGGGAAACGTCTCACCAGCCCGCAGGTGCGTTACAGCCAGGCGGCCAACGAGGTCTCGAGCGATACCTCGTTCACGATGGTCGAGCCGGGACGGACGCTCTCCGGCATCGGCTTCAGGTCGGACCCGCAGCTGACGAACGTGCGCGTGCTGAAGGGTGCCCGAGGCCAGGGAAGCTTCACGCTGCCGGGCCAATGATCGGACGACGGCTGCTGACGATGCTGGCGCTGTCTGCGCCTGCGCTGGCTACGTCGCAGGGCGTGGCCCCGCCTAGCGGCCGCTGCAGGTTTCTCTTCGACAACAAGCCGTCCACCCGCCTCGTCCTCCAGAAGCTTCCCTCGGGCAGCTACAACTCGTTCATCGGAGCGGGGGTGGTCGCGCGCTGTCCAGCCCAGGGCCTCGTGCTGCGTGCCGATAGCCTGGAGTCCTACGGCGACGAGGGACGTCTCTACTTCGTTGGACACGTGGATTACTCGGAGCCGCGTCTGCGGCTCAAATCTGATTTCCTCACGTACTTCCAGAACGAGGAACGGCTGCTCTCGATCGGCAATGTAGACGCACGGCTCCCGAATGGATCCACGCTGCGCGGACCGCAGACGGAGTTCCTGCGTGCCATCCCGCGAGTGCGCCCGCAGCAGTCGGCCACGGCGGTCGGCCGGCCCACCATCAGCCTCGTCGAGAAGGACGCACAGGGACGCGAGCAGCCGCCGGTCCGCATCACCGGCAACAACGTGTACCTCCAGGGGGACAGCGTCGTCTCCGCGCAGGGTCAGGTGATCGTGGTCCGTCCCGAGCTCACCGCCACCGGTGATTCGTTGTACGTCGACGGCGGGCCGGGACTACTCCGCATCATGCGCGGCCCCAAGATCGTCGGCACCAAGGGTCGCCCATTCACCCTCGTCGGCGAGACGATCGATCTCCTCTCCCGACGCCGCAAGCTGGAGCGCGTGCTCGCCAAGACCGGGGCAGAGGCGGTGAGCGAGGATCTGAACCTCAAGTCCGACAGCATCGACCTCCGCGTCACCGACGACCGGCTGCAGCGGGCGATCGCCTGGGGAACGAGCCGCGCCAATGCGACATCCCCGACCCAGACGATCGTTGCGGACTCGATTGACGTCCTGCTCCCCGCACAGCGCGTCCGCGAGTTGCGCGCGATCCGGCGCGCCACCGCCGAAGGGGTGCCCGATACGACCAAATTCCACACCACGGAACGGGACCGCCTTACCGGCGATACCATCGTCGCGTTGTTCGACTCGGTCTCGGCTCGGGACACCTCGAGCAAGCCGCGCATCCGCCTGCTGACGGCGACGGGCCACGCGTCCTCGTTGCAGCACCTCCCCCCGCAGGACACCACGCTGTGCGTGCCAGCGCAGAACTACGTCCGCGGGCGTCTCATCAGGGTGACCTTCGACTCGGCCAAGGTCTCGAATATCGTCGTGACCGACCCGCTGCAGTCGGGCGGCATCTATCTCGAGCCCAAGCCCGACTCAGCGGCCAGTTGCCGACGCGCCGATCGCGCGGTCGCAGGGGCCGCCGCGGGGGCCGCGCCATCCACCGGCCCCGCTCCTTCCGCGCGCGCGCCCGCGAGTCCGATTCCCGCTCCCCGAACGCCCGTTCCTTCGCCTGGGCCCGCGACGGTCCCCGCGGTTGCCCCGCCGACCGTGCCGAGGCGACCATGACTCCTCATTCCGAGCAGCCGCATCTGCGCGCCCTCGTCGATCGCCTCTCCGACGGCGATCGATCGACGGCGCTCGCGCTCCACGCGCTGATCTGCGCCGCGGACACCCGTGGCGCCGCCTCGCTGAACGACGTCGCCGTCGCTTATCGGACGGACCACCTCGCGGCGCAACGTGCCGCCGGCCGCGACGCCGAGCGCGAGGCGGGAGAGCTCAGCATGGATCAGGTTCGCGCGCACCTCGTCGCCTCCGTCCTCCCGCGCCTGGTGTCGGAGGGGGTCGTCACCGTTCCCGGCGACGCCCCCCACGAGGCCGAAAACCGCGTCCCCCACGCCCCCACCCACAGGGCCG
>JBBQYZ010000406.1:0-4191 GCA_038208205.1 Gemmatimonadales bacterium
GCGCCCGACCACCTCGTCCTCGCTCCCGCGCCGCGCGTTCAGCTCCTGGTGCGCCACCGCGAATGCCTGCGGGTTGGAGACGGCGACCATTGCGTCGGTCACCCGGGCCGGCACCCCCGCGTCGGCGAGCGCGACGAGATCACCACCCGAAAGCGCGAACCGCTGGCCGCGCTCCAGCAGCCACGCTTCCACCACCGCGGCGCTCGCGGCCTTGGTGGCCTCCACCACCGCGGCCGAGCCGACGTCGGCCCCGGCCGCGAGACGTGCGCCCTGCGATGCCATCCCGCCTCGCGCGTCGAGCGCGCGCGACACCTCGGCCGGCAACACGCTCGGTACGCCCGCGTCGTGGTACCGCGTGACGCGCACCGCACCACCGTCGCCCGCCGTCACGCCTTGCACGTCGAGCCACTCTCCCTGCGCGGTGAGCGCCAGGATCCCCGACGTCGTGCGCTGAACGCCGTCGCAGATCGCCACCGCGTCGAGATACACGCGCCGCTCGTCCGCCGACCAGCGCGCGCGTTGGGTGCCAGCGCAGCCCCTGGCGGTCACCGGCGTCTCGCGCCCGCTCGCGTCGATCCGCTGCGTGGAGACCGTCTTGCCTGCCGCGATCGTCGCCACGTCCACGACGTTCGCGTCGGCGGTCGGTGTCACGCAGACGAGCGGCGCCGCCGACGTCGTGGGCACGAGCAGGTCCACCGCTGGCGCCGCCGACCAGCAGCCCGTCCAGGCCTGCCAGCGCGGAGCGGCCGACTGCGCCGCACCGATGGGCGCCACGACCACGGCGAGTCCCCCCGCGAGAGCGGCCGTCCGCGCGGCCGCTGCAATCCGATCCATGTGTATGTGCATTGTCCGCATCCTAGAGCCTGAACGTGAGGCCGAGCGTGACTGCCACGCCCGACAGGTCGAGCCGATCGAACGCCTGGTCGAACTCCGAGCCCAGCTTCGCGCGCGCCCAGGTGTAGCGCGCACCACCGGTGATCGCGATCCGCGGCGTGAGGGTCGCATCGGCCCCCGCCGACGCCTGCGCGGCCGGACCCCAGCCCTGCGAGCTCACCTGCAGGGGGAGGACGTCGTTGGTGGTGAAGTCGATGAAGTCGCCCTGCTGGCGAAAGCGGTACCATGCGGCGCCGACCCCGGCCCCGATCCACGGTACGACTCCTGCCGGGATCCAGGCAAGACGTCCGACTGAACGACCACGATCGGTGAGATACAGCCGACCTCCGATCAGCACGGGCACTCGCACGAAGTCGGTGGTCTGCTCGATGGGCAGGTCGTTCTGGTCCGTGAAGCCGCGATACTCCGACCGCTTGCCCGTCATGCCGGCGACGTCCGCGTCCAGCGTGAGATCGACGCGCGGCGACACCCGGACGGCGAGCGTGGCGCCCCCGGTGAGACCGCTGAAGTCGCGCCGCGCGAGCGTGAGGTCGCTCGTCACCTGGTCGAACAGCTCGCTCTGGGCATTGGCATGCGCGTAGCCGCCGCGCAGCGTGATCTGCGCCGAGGGCGCGCCGAACAGGTACCCGTTGCCGCCACCCTGGGCGTGAACCGGCCGGGCCGCGGCGATGCCGAGCGCCGAGAGGATCATCACAAGGCGAAGGGCCGCGCGACCGAGAGAGAACGAAGTCGATGCGTACCGCATGGCATCTCCGGGATTGACGGTAGCCGCTCTACCAGCCGCGCAGAAGGAATGTTCCCACGCGCTTGCCGCCTCTTGGCGCATCCTCTAGCGTTGCGCCGTCGCTTACCCCATCCGTCTCGAGGCACCACATGTCCCCCCGCCTTCCTTCGTACGCTCGCCGCGCCGCGCTCGTTGCACTCGCCAGCCTTCCGGTTCTGACGCGGCCAGCCGACGCCCGCGTCGTCCGCGTCGCGGTCGAGCAGCGCGAGCTGATCGGCAACGGCGCGATGTTCGGCGCCGGAGGCACGTACGAGCGCGTCACTGGCCGGATCTACTTCGCCTTCGATCCGGCGAACCCGCATGATCGGCAGATCGTGGACCTCGCCCTCGCTCCGCGCAACGCCGCCGGCGAGGTGGAGGCATGGAGCGAGTTCGTCATGCTCGTCCCGCGCGACCCAACCCGGCGCAACGGCGTCGCGCTCGTGGACGTCGTCAACCGCGGTGGCATGACGGTCGGCGTGTTCCAGCTCGGCGCGCGCCGCGGCGGCACGCCCCTCGACTCCGCGTACTACGGCGACGGCTTCCTGCTGCAGCGCGGCTACACGGTGGTGATGCTCGGCTGGCAATGGGACATCTTGCCGGGCAGCGCTGGCCTGCACTTCGCGCCGCCCGTCGCCGGCAGCGCCGCGAACCCGATCACCGGCATCGTGCGCAGCGACATCACCGTCGATGCGCCCACTCGCTCGATTCCGCTGGGCCACCGCGTCGGCGCCTCGCAGGCGCTTGGCTACGCGGTCAGCGACACTCTCGATCCCCTGAACGCGCTGACGGTGCGCGACGGACCGCTGGCGCCGCGGCGGACGATCGCGCGTTCGGCGTGGCGGTTCGCCCGCGAGGACAGCGGCGTCGTGGTCGCCGACACGCGCAACGTCTATCTGGCCGATGGCTTCGAGGCGGGAAAGATCTACGAGGTCGTGTACCGCGCCACGGATCCTGTCGTCGTCGGGGCCGGGCTCGCCGCCGTGCGCGACCTCGCGTCGTACCTCAAATACGATTCCGCGAGCATCGCCCCTGCGCGGCAGGTGATCGGGTACGGCGTCTCGCAGACCGGCCGCTTCCTGCGCCACTTCCTCTACGAGGGGTTCAACAGCGACGAGCGCGGCCGCGCCGCCTTCGACGGGATCTTCGCCCACACGGCCGGCGCGGGACGCGGCAGCTTCAATCACCGCTTCGCTCAGCCGTCGCGCGACGCACAACCGTATTCCACCTTCTTCTACCCCACCGACCTCTTTCCCTTCACCAGCCCGGACGAGCGCGATCCGGCCACCGGCGAGCGGGGCGGGCTACGCACGCACGCGCCGCAGGGGGCGCCGCTTCCCAAGGTGTTCTACGTCGACGGCGGCTACGAGTACTGGGGACGCGGCGCCTCGCTGACGCACACCACGGTCGACGGCCGGAGCGATGTGGCGTTCCTGCCGAGCGAGCGGCGCTACGTGCTGTCGTCGGCGCAACACTCCGGACCCGCGGGCTGGCCGCTCCCGGCGGCGGCTCGCATCGGCGGGTCGATGGCGTGGCGCGGCGACCCACTCGACCAGCGGCTCGCGCTGCGAGCGCTGCTCGTGGGCCTCACCGAGTGGGTGCGCGACGGTCGGGCCCCGTCGCCGTCGGCCTATCCGACGCTGCGCACGGGCGGCCTCGTCGCCCCGGACACACGAGCGATGCCGACGATCCCCGGCGTCGCGATCGCGCGCGTTCCCTATCAGCCGTACCGCCTCTCCTTCGGCGACGAGTGGGCTCGCCGCATCATCACGCGCGAGCCACCGTCGATCGGCGCGCCGTACACGGTTCTCGTCCCCCGCGCCGACTCGCTCGGCAACGAGCTCGGTGGCATCCAGAGCGTGGAGCTGCGCGTCCCGGTCGCCACCTATCTGCCGTGGCAGCTGCGTGCCGTCGCGCCGACCGACCGCCTCGTGAGCTTTCAGGGCACCTTCGTCCCCCTCCCACGCACCGAAGCCGACCGCGTCAACAGCGGCGACGCCCGTCCGTCGCTCGAGCGGCTCTACTCGTCGCGCGACGCCTTCCTCGCCCGCGTGGACCGCGCCATCGCGGCGCTCGTCGCGCAACGGTTCCTGCTTCCCGGTGACCGCGCTGCGGCGCGCGAGCGCATGGCCAGTACCTACGACTGGGTCATGACACACTAGTAATTCGAGGAGCCACGCGCATGGCGGACGCCTTCGTCCACGCCGACGCTTCGCCTCCGCTCACCGTCTCAGGCCGCCGTCGTGCCGCCGCTGCGCATGCTCGCGCCTGGATCAGCGCAGCGACTTCATGTCGATCACGAAGCGGTACTTCACGTCGCTCTTCAGCATCCGTTCGTACGCCTCGTTGATCTTCTGGATCGGGATCATCTCGATCTCCGACGCGATTCCGTGCTCGGCGCAGAAGTCGAGCATCTCCTGCGTCTCGGGTATCCCCCCGATCAGCGAGCCGGCGAGGCTGCGCCGTCCCATGATCAGGTTGAACACCGCCGGCGACGGGTGTGGTTCGGCTGGCGCACCGACCAGCGTGAGCAC
>JBBQYZ010000407.1:0-4189 GCA_038208205.1 Gemmatimonadales bacterium
GACCTTCGCCTGGAGCGCCCGGTCGCCGGTGAGCGCGCCGACGCTGCCGTTGAACACGACGTAGGTGGGCCGCTCGTCCACCCCTTTCTCCATGTCGAGCGCCTGCATGCCGTGCTCGCCGAAGCGGCCCTTCGTGTAGAACTCGCGGTCCACCGTCGGCAGTCCCGCCTTCGGCTCCACCAGGATCATCCCGTACATCCCGTTCGCCATGTGCATCGGCACGGGCGACGTGGCGCAGTGATAGACGAACAGGCCCGGGTTCATCGCGGTGAAGGTGAACACCGCATCGTGGCCTGGCATCGCCAGCGAGGTCTTGGCGCCGCCGCCGGGGCCGGTCACCGCGTGCAGGTCGATGTTGTGCGGCATCGTGCTGTTGGCGGCGTTCTTCAGGTGCAGCTCGACGAGGTCGCCCTCGCGAACGCGGATGAAGCTGCCCGGCACCGTACCGCCGAAGGTCCACATCTGATACTCCGTGCTGTCGGCGAGGCGCATCGTCTGCTCGATCACATCGAGGTTGACGATGACCTTCGTGGCGTGCGTGCGGGTGATCGGCGCCGGCACCGCGGGCGCCGCGGTCAGGACGGCGACCTCCTGCCCCACGATCTCGTCGGACGGCGACCGCACGGGAACGGTGGCGCGTGCTCCCGCCTCGGCGGCGTCCGCCGGCATGGTGCAGCCGGCGAGTCCGACCGTGAACAGCAGCGCGAGCAGTGCGAGGATGATCCCGACGGCGAAGCGAGACGGAGCGCTGTGCGGGGTGGCGATATGGAGAGTCGACATGGTGGTGATCTCGAGGCACGAGGAAAAGGCGAGCTCCCAGCTCGATAGGAGAATCGGTCTTTCCAGGGCGCTGCGGCGTCGGGAGTTGCGAGACATCTCGGCGGGAGCGACACGACGTTCCTGTCGGGAGTTCTCCCGACGGTGCAGTCGATGTGCACGACAATTGCCGACGGCGAACGAGACCCGCTCGTCCACATCAGGGAGGTTGCGCATGCCCGATTCGCCCCCGCTCCTGTCCGACCTGTTCGGTGCTGACGTCGACGCTGCACCGACCGACCGACGCACCTTCCTCGCGCGCGCATCGGCGCTGTCGCTCGCGATTCCCGGCCTGGGCGCCCTCGCCGCCTGCTCGCCGAGTGGTCCGGACTCGATCCGTGGCCAGGGCGACACGTCGCGATCCGTCGCGTCGGGCGGTGCATCCGCTCCGGCGGCGGCGGGGATCCACAACTCCGACAGCCGCCTCGATTCCGCACTCCTGAAAGGACAGCCGCACGGCAGTACATCCGCCACTCCCGCCTCCACTCAAGGTGCACAGAGCACGGCGTTTCACCGATACGATCCAACCCTTCCTCCGTTGGCGAGCGGTGGACGAGTGCGGCTTCACTGGCACGCGAAGGAGGCTCCGATCCGGATCAGCGCCGATACGGTGGTGGTCGGATGGACGTTCGAGGGCGACATCCCCGGTCCGATCGTGCATTGCCGCGTGGGCGACACCGTGGAGTTCACCCTCACCAATGACGCCGACATCCCGCACTCGATGGATTTCCACGCCGCCCAGGTCAACCCGGAGACCGCCTTCCGATCCGTACCGAAGGGCCAGTCGGTGACGTTCACCTACAGGCCGAAGTATGCCGGCGCCTTCATGTACCATTGCGGAACGGCCCCTGTCCTGATGCACATCGGCTCGGGGATGTACGGCGCGATCATCGTCTCGCCGCGCGAGCCGCTCGCGCCGGCCAAGGAGTTCGTGCTGGTCCAGAGTGAGTTCTACCTCGCCGATGCGGTGAATGGCGTCCGGGCGTTCGATTATCAGAAGATGCTGTCGACCATGCCGGATCTCGTCACCTTCAACGGGCGCCCCGACCAGTACATCAAGGAGCCGATCCAGGTGAAGGTCGGCGACCGGGTCCGCTTCTGGGTCGTCGACGCGGGCCCGACGCATCCGACGCACTTTCACGTGGTGGGAGAGCAGTTCGACACGGTGTATCTCGGAGCGCCGCCGGGAAACGCCATCCGCGGCGTCCAGACCTGGAGCGTGCCCGCCGGAGGCGGGATGGTCTTCGAGCTCGTGTGCGACGTGGCGGGTCACTTCCCCTTCGTGAACCACGGGTTCGGTCACGGTCAGAAGGGCGCGATCGGCATCCTGAGCGTGACGCCTTGATCGCGCGAACCTTGGCCGACGGTGCCCGTTGTCGCGATCTTCCGGATGCGCGACCGCCGTTCACTCCTGGACACCCATCATGACATCCACGCTCGCACCGCCGGCGGCCGCACGCCTGTCGCCGGACGCCCTGCGCCTGATCGACGCCTACTGGCGCGCCGCCAACTTCCTCTCGGTCGGCCAGATCTACCTGCGCGCCAATCCGCTGCTGCGCGCGCCGCTCACGATCGATCAGGTGAAGCCCCGCCTGCTGGGTCACTGGGGCACCACGCCCGGGCTCAACTTCGTGTACGCGCACATGAACCGGGTCATCCGCGAGCGCGACCTGAACGCCATCTTCATCGCCGGTCCGGGGCATGGCGGACCGGGCGTGGTGGCCAACACCTACCTGGAGGGGAGGTACTCCGAGGTCTATCCGGCGATCGGTCGCGACGCGGAGGGGCTCGCGCGGCTGTTCACCCAGTTCTCCTACCCCGGCGGCATCCCGAGCCACGTCGCCCCCGAGACGCCGGGCTCCATCCACGAGGGCGGAGAGCTCGGCTACTCGTTGCTCCACGCCCACGGCGCGGCGTTCGACAACCCGGACCTCGTGGTGTGCTGCGTGATCGGTGACGGCGAGGCCGAGACCGGAGCCCTCGCCGCGAGCTGGCACTCCAACAAGTTCGTCGACGTCGCGCGCGATGGAGCGGTGCTGCCCATCCTGCACCTCAACGGCTACAAGATCGCCGGCCCCACGGTGCTCGCGCGCATCTCCGAGTCGGAGCTCACGTCGCTCATGCAAGGCTACGGCTACGAGCCGCGCTACGTGTCGGGCGATGACCCCGCGACGATGCACGAGCTGATGGCCGCCGCGCTCGACGACGCGATGGACGAGATCGCTCGCATTCAATCGGCCGCACGCGGCGGCGAGACGACCAGGCCGCGCTGGCCGATGATCGTGCTGCGTTCGCCCAAGGGATGGACCGGCCCCAAATCGGTCGATGGCAAGCCGACTGAAGGGTCGTTCCGGTCGCACCAGGTGCCGCTCGCGGGGCTCGCCGAGAACCCGGCGCACCTCGCGCTGCTGGAGCAGTGGCTGCGCAGCTATCGCCCGGAGGAGCTGTTCGATCACGCGGGCACGCTACGGCCGGAGCTTGCGGCGCTCGCACCGGAGGGCGACCGGCGCATGAGCGCCAATCCGCACGCCAACGGCGGGCGCCTGCTGCGCGATCTGGTGATGCCCGACTTCCGCACCTTCGCCATCGACGTCCCCACGCCCGGCGCCGTGGACGGCGAGGCAACGCGCGTGCTGGGCCGCCTGCTGCGCGATGTCATGCGCCTCAACGCCGAGGCCGCGAACTTTCGCGTGATGGGGCCCGACGAGACCAGCTCCAACCGTCTCGATGCCCTGTTCGACGTCACCGGCCGCATGTCGGCCGCGACGATCCTGCCCACCGACGAGCACGTGACCCACGACGGGCGCGTGATGGAGGTGCTGAGTGAGCACATGTGCCAGGGATGGCTCGAGGGTTACCTGCTCACCGGCCGGCACGGTCTCTTCTCGTGCTACGAGGCGTTCATCCACATCGTCGACTCGATGTTCAACCAGCACGCCAAGTGGTTGAACACCACGCGGCGCATTCCCTGGCGCGCCCCGATCGCCTCGCTCAACTACCTCCTCACCTCGCACGTCTGGCGTCAGGACCACAACGGCAACAGCCACCAGGACCCGGGGTTCATCGACCACGTGGTGAACAAGAAGGCGGACGTGGTGCGCGTGTATCTGCCGCCCGATGCCAACACCCTGCTGTCGGTGGCGGACCACTGCCTGCGGAGCCGCAACTACGTGAACGTGATCGTGGCCGGCAAGCAGCCCGCTCCACAGTGGCTCGCCATCGACGCCGCGTCGGCGCACTGCGCGGCGGGACTCGGCATCTGGGAGTGGGCGAGCACCGACGGCGGCCGCGACCCGGACGTGGTGGTCGCCTGCGCGGGAGACGTGCCGACGCTGGAAGCGCTCGCCGCGGTCGCGCTGCTCCGCGAGCACCT
>JBBQYZ010000408.1:0-4187 GCA_038208205.1 Gemmatimonadales bacterium
GGGTGCTGCCCGTGCCGGCGGTCGGCAGCGACTGGTTGATGGCGAGCGTGAAGAACAGCTGGCCCGGTGCGGCCGTCGCGATTGGGCCCGTGCCCGTCAGGAAGAAGTTCCCGAGGTTGACCGTACCACCGACGTTCGGCACCTGATTCGCCTGCACCGCCGGATCGAACGCCAGTGTGAAGCCGCCCCCCGTGCAGGACGCTGCCGGTCCCGGCGTGCAGAAGCTCGACGCCGGCCCGGAGAACGTGCCGGCCGTGGTGTAGCTGACGTTCTGTGCGCTCGCCGGCGCGGCAACGAATGCCGTAGCCAGCAAGGCGCCCGCAAATACTCGTGTTCCGATCCGCATGCACCTACCCTCCGGAAAAGTGCCTCATCGCGACCGCTCCAGCGGGTCGCCGTCGTCCGCCGCAGGCAACCGCCCCGGCAGCCGAGAAATGCGCGCATCGCACAGGCCAATCCTCGCGAACCGAGCGGTATTTGCCGTCCAGCTCGTTTGAGAATCCGCGGTACGGACGCCAGATGACGGACGCAACTGCGCTTGTTGGTACGTTCCGTGCGGCGTGGCGTTCCAGGAAAGCCGCACTGACTTTCCTGGGTGCCCCCCCGCACCTGTGCAACACGAAGGGGAGGCGAGATCCATCCTGAGATGGACCACGTCTCCCCTTCGTCGTGGCGGTCGCGGACGCCGTGGCGCCGGTCGGCACGCGGGACGATCCCCGGCGCGCCGGCCAGCCTTGCCGGTGTCCCTCTTCAGTCCGCTCCTATTGCCACCGGGTCCCGTTTCGATCAAGATCTCCGGTGAGCCCCAGTCGAGCACGACGCTCGCTGCCCATTCCCGCTGCCAGCGCCCACTTGCAACGAGAGCGCCCCATGCCGACACGACGCGCGGTGATCGTACCCGAGGATCCGGCGTTGCCGCCGGTGCTCATCGACGACGACCAGAATCCGCGGGACCAGTTCTCGGATCCCTATACGGTCAAGGTCGATGAGATGCAGGTGATGCGAGGCGACCGGCAGGTCGCGTTCTCCGTCTACAGCGCACGACCGCTCTCCGATGCCGAGAAGACGGGCATCGCCGACATGATCGTCGCGAGCGGCGGCGGTGAGCAGCGGCCGAAGGACGACCGCCGCTAGACGCGCCGCGGCGAGCGACGCGCGCAGTGTCGAATCAGCAGAGTGGTCGCTTGCCGCGCGAGGACGGTGAGGGAGCAGGTCGCGCCACTGGTTGGTGTCGCGCGCTACGATCCGCCGACCACCGAGACCTCGATGTTGCCCAGGACGGCGCTGCCGACGAGCCGAACGACGGTCGTCGCCGCCGCGGGCGGGTGCCCGGCGCCGCGAAGCGTGAAGGTGCCAAGGAAGGCGTCGCCGATGTTCTCGACCGCTACATGGGGTGGCAGCCAGAGCTCCACGTTCCCGAACACCGCCGCGACGTCGATCTCCGTGACGCCGGGTGCGAACCGCGCGCTCGTGAGGTCCACTTCGACGTTGCCGAACACCGAGCGGATCTCGAGGCGCGGCGGTACGTCCAACGGTCCGCGGTGCTCGACGTTGCTGAAGAAGGCGCTGAAGCGCCGCCGACCGCCGACGAGCGAGGAGGGACGCGCCGACTCGAGCTCACGCCCTGCCGCGAGCGGCGCGATGTCGGCGACGAGGGTCGCGAGCGCCGCGCTCGACTCCGCCCTGTACGCCAGCGTGACGCGACGCTCGTACTCGTCCAGCGGAAGCAGGTCGTGGGCAAAGCTCTCCCCGAGCCGAGCGATGATGCGCTCCCGCTCGGCGGGTGCGACGAAGGACGTCGGGAGTGGGGCTTGGTCGGGGCTCATACCCGAAAGATGCATCCGGCGGCGCGACACGTCAGGTAGCACGCAGCGCGCGACGGCCTGCTCGTGGTCCGTAGCTCGTCCTCGCGACGGTTGCCGCGCGTGACGCGTGGCGCGACCTTCGGCGCCATGACGCCATCTCACTGTCTGTTGTCGCGCGCCGTCCTCGTCCTGGTGCTCGTTGCGCCAGCGTCGGCGGCCCAGCCCCACGCCGAACGCGCACCGCGTACTCCGTACCAGGTCCTGCTCGACGAGCACTGGCAGTGGTCGCTCCGCGAGAACCCGATTCTTGCGACCACCCTCGGCGAGCACGCCTACGACCGCGAGCTGGGCGACCTCTCCCTGGCGGCGATGGACCGGCGAGCGCGCGAGGCGGCGGCATTTCTCGCGCGCGCCGATCATCTCGACACGACGCGCCTCGCGCCCGCACAGCGGGTGACACGTGCGATCCTCCGCCGTGATCTGGCCGAGATGGTGGAAGGCAACCGCTTCGGGCAGCGCGCCATGCTCTTCACCACCTACTACGGCTGGCACACCGGCTTCGCCGACCTCGCGGACAATCACCCATTCCGCGACCGTGCCGACTACGACGCCTACCTCGCGCGGCTCGGGGCCTTCCCGCGCTACAACCTCGGCGCGATCGCGACGACGCGTGCCGCGCTCGTTGGTGGGTTCGCCCAGCCGTGCGCGCCCCTCGTCGGGTACGAGCGCACGATGAGCGGCGTCTTCGCCGGCCCACCCGACAGCTCCCGGTTCATGGAGCCGTTCGCTCGACGGCCGTCGTTCATTGGCGAGTCCGACTGGACCGCCATGCGCGGACGCGCGGTCGCGGTCGTCCGCGACTCGGTGTACCCGGCATACGCGGCGCTGCTCGAGTTCTATGGAAAGGAATACGCGCCCCACTGTCGAGCGGCGGAGAGCATCTCGGGCACTCCAGGGGGCGCGGCGTACTATGCCTTCCGGGTGCGCCGCGAGACGACGACGGACGCCACTCCCGAGGAGGTGTACGAGCTCGGGCTGCGCGAGGTCGCGCGCATCGGGGCAGCGATGGATTCGCTCGCGCACCGCGCGGGCTATGCAGACCGCAAGGCCTTCGTCGCCCACCTGCGGGGCGACCCGACGTACTACCCCAGGTCGGCAGGCGAGCTGCTCGCCGCGGCGTCGGTGCTCACGAAGCGGATCGACGGCGAGATGCCGAAATATTTCGGCCATCTGCCGCGGCTTCCCTATACCGTGAAACCGATCCCCGATGCGATCGCGCCCGGAACCACTACGGCGTACTACGGACGTGGGTCGCTGGAAGGCGGCCGTCCGGGCATCTACTGGGTAAACACGAGCAGGCTCGATCAACGTCCCCTCTATGAGCTTCCGGCGCTGACGATGCACGAGTCGGTGCCGGGACACCATCAGCAGATCGCCGTCGCGCAGGAGCTGGATCTTCCGCCCTTCCGCCGCTACGGTGTGTCGTTCGCCGCATTCACCGAGGGATGGGGGCTCTACGCCGAACGGCTCGGCATCGAGATGGGTTTGTACGACACACCGGAGAAGGAGATGGGCCGCCTGAGCTACGAGATGTGGCGCGCCTGCCGTCTCGTGGTGGATCCCGGCATCCATGCCAAGGGATGGACCCGCGAGCAGGCGATCGCCTACATGCTCGAGCAGACGGCGCTGTCGCGGGGAAACATCGAGGCCGAGGTGAATCGATATATCACCTGGCCAGGGCAGGCGACGGCGTACAAGGTGGGCGAGCTGCGCATCCGTGAGCTGCGGACGCGCGCCGAGCGGCGGTTGCTCGCCCGTTTCGACCTGCGGGGTTTTCACGACGCGGTGCTGGAGAACGGGCCGGTGCCGCTGGACGTGATGGAGACGGCGGTGGAGCGATGGATCGCGGCAAGGGAGCGGTCCGTGCGTGCGACGCGCGGCAATCAACGCTGATCAGGGCATCGAATGTCACAACGACCCAATGCATCCAGTGCGCTGATGCTGGTGCCCGCGCGGCTCGCTCGCGCGATCGTCCTCTCTGCCGCGGCCGGGATGCTCGCTGCGTGCCGGCCCGACGCGCCGGCCGAGGCACCCGAGTCGCCAGAGGTGGGCGCGCCAGCACCGGCGCCGGCGACCCTGTCGCGGTTCAGCGTGCCGCTCGAGTACGACATCACCGCGGTACAGCGAATCGTCGAGGAGGTCGTCCCCCGCTCGTTCGGCTCGATGGACAGCATGAAGGTCGTGCCGGGCGACGACCGCAAGCACTACGAGTTCGAGGCCACGCGCGGACCGTTCACCGCCTTCGCCCAGGGAAACCTCCTCCACCTCCGCGCGACGCTGTCCTACTCGGCGCGCGGCTACATCAAGCCGCCGATCGGCCCC
>JBBQYZ010000409.1:0-4185 GCA_038208205.1 Gemmatimonadales bacterium
ATCGGCTTCGACGTGCTGGCGCACGACGTCAGCGTCGCGACCGCGGCGCAGGCGGCGCGGTTCCTCGCCCGGAACGATCCCGCATACCGTGCGCGGCGCGCGCCGGCCGCGGGGACGACCCCACCCGAGGGGGTGGCGGACGAGCTGCCGGCGTCCGGCGCCTGGGTCGATGCGCCCGACGAAGGGTCGAACGCCTGGGCGTTCGGTCCGAGCCGCACGAAATCCAAGCGTGCGATCCTGCTGCGGAATCCGCACCTGCAGTGGAACGCCGGCTACTACGAGGCGCACGTCACGGTGCCCGGCACCCTCGACTTCTACGGCGACTTCCGCATCGGCGGGCCCTTCGGTGTGATCGGCGGCTTCAACCGCGATCTCGGCTGGGCCACGACGAACAACGATCCGTTGCTCGAGCAGATCTACGCCCTGGAGCTCGACCGCACGCAGGCCGACCATTACCTGCTCGACGGCGTGAGCCGTCCGATCGACCGCGATCTGGTGCGCATCAGCTATCGCGACGGTGGCGCGATGGCGAGCGAGTCGCGCGAGGTGGCGCGGACGCCGTTCGGTCCCGTCGTGTATCGCGACAGTGCGCACGTCTACGTGCTGCGGGCCGCGATGGACGGTGACTTCCGCGCCGGCGAGCAGTTCCTCCGGATGATGCGAGCCCGCTCGCTGGCGCAGTGGAAGGACGCCATGCGAATGCGGGCGCGGCTCAACTCGAGCTTCACCTACGCCGACCGCGCTGGCAACGTCTTCTACGTATGGAACGCGACCGTCCCGTCGCTGCCAGGTGGCACCGGCTCGGACTCGACGGCCGTCCCCGTGCGCGGTGTGGCCGACGTGTGGACGCACTACGTCCCGTTCGACTCGCTGCCGCAGGTGCTCAACCCCAAGGGCGGCTACATCCATAATGAGAACGACCCGCCCTACTACACCAACATGCGCGCGCCGCTCGACCGCGCCCGCTATCCGGCGTACTTCCCGGAGCCGCGGCTCGGGCTGCGCAGCCAGCTGGCCCTTCAGCTCATCGACACCGATCGCAAGCTGTCGCTCACCGACGTGCTCGCGCTCAAGCACTCGTACCGCATGCTCCTCGCCGACCGGGTGCGGGACGACCTCGTGTCGGCGGTGCGAGCGTCGCAGCCGGCGCCGGAGATCGCCCGTGCGCTCGACGTGATCGCGCGCTGGGACAAGACGGTCGCGCCGGCGAGCCGCGGCGGCGTGCTGTTCGAGATCTGGTGGCGCCGCTACATCGCTGCTGCGCGACCGGACACGATGTATGCGCGGCCCTGGAGCGCCGCGGCGCCGACCTCCACCCCGCGCGGGATTCGTCTTCCGGCGCGGGCGGTCGAGGCGTTCGCGTGGGCGGTCGGCGAGACGACGCGGCGCTACGGCTCCGCCGATGTCGCCTGGGGCGACGTGCACCGGGTACGCGTGGGAAACGTGGACGTCCCGGTGGGCGGCTGTAACGGTGACATTGGCTGCTTCCGGGTGCTCTGGTTCAAGGACGATCCGGACGGCAAGCGCGAGGCAGTCGGCGGCGACGGGTGGATCCTGGCGGTCGAGTTTGGCGATCAGCCGACGGCGTACTCCGTGCTCGCGTACGGCGAAAGTCCGCGAGTGGACTCTCCCTTCCACAGCGATCAGGCGGCGATGTTCGCCCGCGGCCAGCTGAAGCGCGTCGCCTGGAGCGATGCGGACATCGAGCGGCAGACGGTACGCCGCTACCGTCCCGGCGAACGGCGGTAGCACCTGTCGCCACGACGAGTGATACCGAGACCGGCACGGTGACTGGCACCGTGCCCGGTCGGGGCGCGGTTGCGCCCCTCCGACCGACGGGTATTATGCCCCTCCCTCCGCGCCGGCCGTCTTCTCCCCTCCGGCGCGGAAGTGGCCCGAGGCGCCATGACAAGGTCCATCCACCGCGGCACCACCGCCGATGAAGAGGAGCCCGTCCCGCCTCTCAGTTCCCCACGAGTCCTACGCAACTGAGGTGTCATGATTTCGCGCAGAATGTTTCACGCTCTCGTGTTGGCCGCGATCGCGGCCACGAGCGTGCCTTGCGTGCTGGGCGCACAGGCGCAGCAGCCGGCCAGCATCACGGGTCGCGTCAGCGACGCGGCGACCGGCCAGCCCGTCGGTGCGGTCCAGATCAACATCGTCGGCACCACCCTCGGTGCACAAACGAATGACCAGGGCCAGTTCACCATCCGGGGCGTCTCCCCGGGCCGCGTCGACGTGCGCGCCCTGCGCGTGGGATACGCCGAGCTGCGCCAATCGGCGACGGTGGCGAGCGGACAGACGGCGACGTTGAACTTCCCGATGCGGGCCGTCGCGGTGACGCTCAGTCCCGTGGTGACCACGGCAACCGGTGAGCAGCGTCGGGTCGAGGTGGGTAACGCGATCGCCCAAGTGGATGCCGCGGCGCTCAAGCAGACCACCGCCGTCGCGACAGTCGGGGATCTGCTCACCGCGCGCGACTATCGAGCGAGCAGGCGGTCCAACTGCTGCGGCAGTACAACTCCGCTGGTCCAGCGGCGGACGTGGCCGAGATGTACTTCGTTGAGGCGTACGTCGAGAACCTCATCGGTGAGCATTACTGCAATGGCGTGGTGTTCAGCGACGTCGTCGACGGCACGGAGGTGTACGGGATGCCGGTCACCACGACGGTCGCGTTCCAGCGCGCCCTTGCGCACGCCGACAGTGGGCTCGCGCTCCTCACTGGCTCCGCCACGGCGGACGTACGGATCCGCAATGCGCTGCTCGTCACGAAGGGCCGCATCCTGACGAATCTCAACCGGCACGCCGACGCGACGGTCGCCGTGGCCGGTGTGCCAACGAGCTTCAAGTACGAGAACCAGCACTCCCAGACGACCAATGACAACGCGATGTGGACGTACAACAACACGGCGCGCCGATACAGCGTGAGCAACGTGGAAGGAACGACCGGGCTGAACTACGTGACCGCGCGAGACCCGCGTGTGCCCACCTGCGCGGGCGGCGACGCGGTCTGTCGCGCGAACGGCACCACCCGCGCCGATCGTGACGACCAGACCATTCCGGTCAACGTGCAGTTGATCTGGCCCACGCGCGATGCGCCGGTAGCCATCGTGAGAGGAGTGGAGGCACGCATGGTCGAGGCGGAGGCCGCGTACAAGGCCGGCAACTACCCGCTCATGGTGCAGAAGCTCAACCAGGCCCGCACCGAAGGTGGCGTGACCGGCCTGTCGACGAACCTGACCGATCCGGCGCTCCTTCCGACGGGCACTGATGCGGACCGCCTGTCGCTGATCTTCCGTGAGCGCGCGTTCTGGTTCTTCTCCACCGGGCACCGGGTGGGCGACATGCGCAGACTCATCCGCCAGTACGGCCGGCCGGCGGCCTCGGTCTTCCCGGTCGGCCCCTGGCACAAGGGCGGCAACTACGGGTCGGACGTGAACTTCACTGTGCCGCAGGCCGAAGCGAACAACCCCAACGTGTCGGCGATGCAGACCTGCACCGACCGCGCGCCGTAACGTCCCGACTCTCTCGGTTGCCACCCGCCGAGGGTGACGACAGCTTCGAACGACCGGCCGGGACGATCGCTGTCCTGGCCGGTCGTTCCACATCCACGTCCATGGTCCTCATGACCGTCCGCGCGACCTGCCTGACCGCCGCGATCGCCGCATCGGCTGCATCGACACTATCGTCCGCCGCGTGTGCGCCCCCGTCTACCTCGATGCCGTCTGCGTCGCCACGCACGGCGATGCAGGCCGGTCTCGCGACAGCGGACTCGCTGATCGACGCCGCGATCGGTCGGGAGATTCCTGGCGCGGTGTTCGTCGTCTCCAGGAATGGCGTGGTGCTGCACGAGCGGGCGTTCGGGTACGCCAGGCTGAACGACGTGGGCGGCCGCCGCCTCACCTCGCCCGTCCCGATGCGGCTCTCCACCCTGTTCGATCTCGCGTCGGTCACGAAGGTCATGGCGACGACGCTGGCCGTCATGCGCCTCGTGGACCAGGGCCGGCTCGATGTGGACGCGCCGGTCTCGCGCTACCTGCCCGACTTTCGCGGGCCCCGCCGCGACAGCATCACCGTGCGCCACCTGCTCGCGCATTCCGCGGGGCTCGTGCAGTGGCAACCGCTGTACTACCACGCGTCCACCACCGCGCAGACCTACGCCGTCATCCGCGAGATGCCGCTGGC
>JBBQYZ010000410.1:0-4182 GCA_038208205.1 Gemmatimonadales bacterium
CACGACGCCGTCACCGGTCTCGCGAACCGGGCCCTGTTCTCCGACCGCGTCGAGCACGCGCTCGCCCGGGCACAGCGCGAGGACACGAACATCGCCGTCGTCTTCCTCGACCTCGACGACTTCAAGACGATCAACGACAGCCTGGGCCACGCCGCCGGGGACGAGGTCCTGCGGCAGGTGGCATTCCGTCTGCTCGAGGCCGCGCGCACGACCGACACGGCTGCGCGCTTCGGAGGCGACGAATTCGCGATCCTGATCGAAGACGTCGGCGACCTCGCCGGGGCGGTCGACTTCGTCGAGCGCCTCGTGCGCAGCTTCGAGATGCCGATCTCCGTCACCGGGAAGGATCTCATGGTGCGCCCGAGCATCGGCATCGCGCTCAGCGGTCCGGACGCCGAGCAGCAGCCGGCCGACGCCGATGAGCTCCTGCGCAACGCCGACGCCGCCATGTACATCTGCAAGCGCGACGGGCGCGGCGGCCATCGCGTCTTCGAGCTCGCGATGCACGAGAGCGTCGTCGAGCGCCTCGAGCTGCGCGCCGAGCTCCAGCGCGCGATCGAGAAGCAGCAGTTCGAGCTCCACTTCCAGCCGGTCGTGCGCCTCAGCGACGGCGGCGTTGCCGGCATGGAGGCGCTCGTCCGCTGGAATCACCCGACCCGGGGCCTCGTCCAGCCCGGCCAGTTCATCCCGCTGGCCGAGGAGATGGGGCTCATCGTCGACCTCGGTCGCTGGGTGCTACGGGAGTCCTGCCAGCACGCGGCACGCCTGCGCGCGAGCGGCGAGGCTGGGCCGGACTTCACGATCGCCGTCAACGTCTCGGTCAAGCAGCTCCAGCACCCGAACGTGATCGAGGATGTGCGCGCGGCTCTGCGTGACTCCGGCATCGAGCCCCAGATGCTCGTCCTCGAGATCACCGAGACCGTGATGATGGCCGACTACGAGCTCGCGAGCAGGCGCCTTCAGCAGCTCAAGGAGATCGGCGTGCGGATCGCGATGGACGACTTCGGCACGGGCTACTCCTCGCTCAGCTACCTCAGCCGCTTCCCCGTCGACATCCTCAAGATGGACCGCTCGTTCCTGTCCTCGAATGCGAGCCCCCAGGCAGCCGGCCTGGCAGCCGCCATCGTCGCGCTCGGCGAGAGCCTCCAGCTCGAGGTGGTAGCCGAGGGGATCGAGCTCTCCGACCAGTACCAGGTCCTGCGGAACCTCGGCTGCGATCTCGGGCAGGGCTTCTTCATCGCCCGCCCGATGGATCTCACCACCACGCGAGAGTGGCTCGCAGACGCCGATCGTGCCTCGCAGCGCGACGACGAGCTCGATGCAGCATAGCTACGAGGCGCTCGACCGAGCCGGCGGAACCCAGCGCACGAACCTGCTTGCGCCGCTGAGGCACCGCGACTTCCGTCGCCTCTGGACAGGGATGACCCTGTCGCTCGTCGGCGACGGGGCATTCCTGGTCGCGATGACCTGGCAGGTCTACGTCCTCTCGAACGCGCCCACGGCGCTGTCGTTCGTGGGCATCGCGATGAGCGTTCCGACGATCATGCTGCTCCTCGTCGGGGGAGCGGTGAGCGATCGCATGAACAGACGACGGATCATGCTGGCCGCCGACCTGGCGCGCGCCGGCGTGGTCGGGCTGCTCGCAGCGCTGACGCTGACCGGCGCGCTCACGCTCTGGCACGTCGTTGG
The DNA here is from genome assembly GCA_038208205.1 of Gemmatimonadales bacterium. Classification (GTDB taxonomy): domain Bacteria; phylum Gemmatimonadota; class Gemmatimonadetes; order Gemmatimonadales; family Gemmatimonadaceae; genus AG11. The sequence continues at coordinate 1,690 of JBBQYZ010000410.1, forward strand.
GCTGAGCGCGGTCTACGGTGCCGCGACGGCATTCTTCAATCCTGCGTTCGACGCGATCGTGCCCGATCTGCTGCCGACGAGCGAACTGGCTCAGGCCAACGCGCTCGATCAGCTCGTCCGGCCGATCGCGTTCCGCCTCGCGGGACCCGCGATCGGGGGCTGGCTCGTCACCGGCATCGGAGCAGGCTCGGCGTTCGCCCTGGACGCTGTGACGTTCCTCGCGTCGGCGGCGGCCGTCACCTCGATGCACTACACGGGTCACACGGAACCTCTCCGTCGTGCGTCCGTCGGGAAGGAGATCCGCGAGGGCTTCGCCTTCGTCCGTAGCCACGCCTGGCTCTGGGGCACGCTCGTCTCGGCCGCCTTCGCGTACCTCGCGTTCATGGGACCGACCGAGGTGCTCCTCCCCTACGTGGTCAAGAACGATCTGGGGGGCAGCGCGTCCGTGCTCGGTCTCGTTTTCGCAGCCGGTGGCCTGGGTGCGATCCTCAGCGCAGTGGTCTGCGGCGGACGCGGACTGCCACGGCGCAACATCACCTGGATGTACGTCTTCTGGACGCTCGCGACGCTCTCCATCGCCGGCTACGGCCTCGCACGCGCCAGCTGGCAGCTGATGCTCGCCTGCTTTGTCTTCAACGTCCTCGAGACAGCGGGCACGATCATCTGGGCGACGGCCAAGCAGCGGCACGTGCCATCCGAGCTGCTGGGCCGGGTCTCCAGCTTCGACTGGATGATCTCGATCGGCCTTCTGCCGGTGTCGTTCGCGCTCACCGGCCCGATCTCGGCGCTCATCGGCGTGCGGGCGACGCTCATCGGTGCGGGAATCGCGGGCGGTGCCATCACGCTCGCGGCGCTCTTCCTGCCCGGCATGCGCACGATCGAGCGGGCCGATGCCACCGTTGGGGGGAACCCGCCGCTCGCGCTTCCCACGCCCACCGAGACGCGCCGGGCAGCGTGAGCCCGGCGCGTGACCTCGCGCGGACGGGCGCGCGTCAGACCTTGCTCGCGACCCCGGAGACGGCATTCTTGATGTTCGTCCCCAGCAGCCCCAGCGCGCCGATGATGGCGATCGAGATCACCGCGAGCACGATGGCGTACTCGGCCATGGTCTGGCCGCGCTCGCGGTGCGCGAGCCGCAGGTAGAGCCTCATGGATGCGTCCAGCACGTCGAGCTCCGATCGTCGCTTGCCCTCGTTCGCCGAGGGCCTCACTTGAGTCAGACGACAGCAGGAGTTCAATCCCCCTTCGGTGGATTCCGCGGGGGAGCGTTGGGCGGATCGTCGCCCGCATCACCTTTGCGAGGGATGACCTCCGGCCCGTGTGCGGCGAGGATGAGTTCGTGGATGTCGCCGGGTCCCAAGGACGCCGGATTCCCTGGGGGAACGTATGCGAAGCGGACGTGGAGAGCGCGGACAGATCCTGATCGTGGTGGTGCTGGCGATGCTGGCGCTGCTGGGCGTCGCCGCCTTCGCGATCGATGTCGGCTATGCGTACTACGCCAAGCGTCAGCTTCAGAGCGCGACGGATGCCGCCGCGCTGGCGGGAGCACAAGACCTCCCGACGGCCGCGATCGCGACCGCGACCGCGGCCTCGTATGCGGTGGCCAATACGCCGTCCAACCTGACCTTCGACTTCACCTACCAGACGGCGTGCACGAACACCTCGGTGATCTCGACGGGCTGCAACCCGAACGTGAACCCGAATCAGCTCACGGTGAACGGCCACTCGTCCACCGACACGTGGTTCGCGCAGCTCTTCGGTCTCGATCACTTCGACGTCAGGACGCACGCCAACGCGTGCAGCCCGTGCAAGGCCAATCCGGTCGACGTCGTCGTCGTGATCGACCGCACCGGGTCGATGTGCTCGCCCACGGGCATCGGCGGCACCTGCACCGACCTCGATAACGCGAAGGACGGCGTGCGCACGATGCTCGGCATCCTCAACCCGCCCTATGCGCAGGTTGGCATGGTCGCATTCCCTCCGGTCAAGGACACCGCCACCTCTCCCTGCGCGGGCGCGTTCAACTCGCTCGGCGGCAACGGCTTCGACGGCTATGACACGGCCACCCGCGGGTATGTCACCGACACGATCAACGGCACGTACAAGACGGCTGGAGCGCTCGACCCCGCCTCGGGGCTGTATCTGCACACCGTCGACGGCCCGGCCAACTCGTGCATCCAGGCCGGCGGCAATACCTCCTACAGCGAGGCGCTGCGCCAGGCGCAGACGGAGCTCGACACGAACGGGCGGCCGACCGTGCCCGACTTCATCGTCTTCCTGACCGACGGCGAGGCGAACATCGGCAGCGTCTACGGTGCCGCCGATCCGACCTACCCGCAGAACAACGCCGACGACCGGCAGCCCTGCCAGACCGCGATCAACGTGGCAAATGCCGAGAAGGCGAAGGGCACGACGATCTACAGCATCGGCTACGCACTGGGAAGCAGCGTCTATTGCACGGCGGGTGACTTCCACATGCGGTGCAGCAACGGC
>JBBQYZ010000411.1:0-4180 GCA_038208205.1 Gemmatimonadales bacterium
GGCCAGCCGCCGGGCTCTTCGCGCTCGCCGGCGCAACGGGAGCGCTCGCGTTCGGACTTCGGAGTCAGACTCGGACGGTGGAAGTCATGCAGCAGGCCACCGACCCGTTCGGCAACCCGTATACGTACACGACGACGCAACGAGTCACCGATCGTCCGTACGCCGCGATCGGCGTGGGTGCCGTGGCGGCGATCCTCGTGGGCGGCGGAGTCGAGGCCTACCGCTACGCGCGCCGCACCCCGGCCCGATCACGGGTGTCGGTTCATGGTAAGGGCAACGCCCTCGTGGTGCGCGTGGCGCTCCGATAGGCGCCGCGGGCGATCACGCACTGCACGCTAGATCCGCATGACGCGAAATGACTTCGCGCCCACGGTGGCCGTTCGAGTTGTGAGCATTTTATGCGCGCGCTCGGTCATTACGGGTGAACTCAGTGCCGCGTGGCGAGATCGCGCGACGTTGCGAGGGATTGCACGCGCGCGGCGATGTTCCCGACGCTATGATGGTGACGGGCGTTACGCTCAGTGGGTGTAGCAACCACGTAGGCGAATGCCTACAGCACGAAGTGGCGATCGGGCTCACCGATCGCGTCGGGGGGCACTTCTTTTTCTGGAGAGTAGCTGCATGCGGATGGGGACAGGAGCAGTTGTCGGAGCATTGCTGGCAGGAGCGTTGAGCGCTTCGCCGGTGGGTGCGCAGAACGTCAGCTATACCACCAGCGGCACCTTCTCGGGGCCGGCCGCTGGTTCCTGCACGGCGGGTCCGGCGCCCACCTGTATCGTCAACGGGTTCACGGTCATGTACAAGCCGACGGTCGCTGTCGATTTGCTGGCGAACAGGGGCGGGACGATTCCGCTCGGAAGCTTCTTCATCGACGGCTCCGGCCCGCGCACGACGACGGTGGATGGGCAGCTGTTCTTCACGCTCGCGATCAGTCAGTCGCAGCCCACGGTCGGCAGCGGCAGCACGCGCGGCAGCATCACGGGCACCATCCAGAGCGCGGGCGGCAACTTCAGCACGCTGGTCTTCTCGCCGACGAACCAGGTGATCGTCATCGACGGCTCGACCTACACGCTGATCTACGATCAGGGCGTCAATGGCATCAAGCTCGCCTACAACGGTGCAGACGCGAGCAACACCACGTTGCTGAAGGGCACGCTGACGTCGACGACGACGACTCCGGAGCCCGCGTCGGTCGTGCTGCTCGCCACTGGTCTGGCGGGCGTCTTCGGCGCCACGCGTCGGAAGCAGACGGCGTAGCTCGTGAAGTAGGACGGCACGATCGATACGCAAAGGGGAGGCTCTCACCGGTGAGGGCCTCCCCTTCGTGCATCCGCAACGATTCCCGCCAGCGACGCATCGAGCGCCCCGTCGGCACGCTTTGGCGTGGGTTCTGAAGGGTGGGCTCCTTCACGACGCATCCTGATGCCCTGACGCATCGCAGTCGGCACCCCTCCATCTTGGTTCAACGTCAAGCTCCTCGCGGTCGCTCGACCGCTGGGAGCGCGTAGCGATATATTCGCGGCATGCCGACCTTCACCACGACGTGCGCGTGCGGGGAGCGCTTCCACGCCGACGATCGCAGCGTCGGCCGGCAGTTGCGCTGCCGGCGCTGCGGTCGGACGGTCGAGATGCGCGCTCCAACAACGTTCGTTCCCCCGTCGGCGCGGGCCCGAACTCGGACGACGCGCCGGCGCAGAGGCGGACTCGGTGCGCGACTCGCGGCGTGGCGCGCGGCACTTGCCCACGCCGTGCGACGTCGTACTCGTGGCGGGATCGCTGGCGCGCGCACACGACGGTGGCCGGCGATGCGGGCTCGCGCTGCCCACTCGCTTCTCCGGTGGGCGTATCTCGCGGCGGCGTGCGCGATCGCGCTCTACATGTGGGAGTTCGGCGACCGCTGGTGGCCCGCGACGTTTCTCCTGTTCATGGGGCGCTGGGTCTTCCTCCTCCCACTCGCCCTCCTCGGCCCTGCCGCGCTGCTGCTGCGACCACGGAGACGCCGGCCGCTGCGATTCCTTCCACTCGTCTTCGGCGCACTGATCGTGCTGGGCCCTCTGATGGGCGGTCGGCTTGGCTGGCGGCGCCTGCTACCGCCGCCAGGTGGAATGCCGCTCCGCATCGTGACGTTCAATTCCGGAGGAGGTGAGACGATCGCGCCGGATCTCCTGCACCTGCTCGCTGCCTGGAATGCGGATGTCGTGCTCCTGCAGGAATGCGGCGAACGATTGGCCGCCGAGAGCGAGCGGATGCCGGGGTGGCGGTGGCATCACGCGGCGGGGCTCTGTCTGCTGACCCAGCTCCCGATCGATGCGGCCGAGCAGATGGACCGCGCTTCACTCCAGCAGCTCAAGCAGGTAAACGGGCTCGGCATCGGCGGCGCGGGTTATGTCATACGCTACTCGCTGCGAACGCAGCGTGGCGCCATCACCGTCACGAACCTCCATCTCGAAACGCCGCGCAAGGGCTTCGAGGGATTGATGACGGGGGACTTCGAGCGATTGCGGGAGAACACCGAGCTGCGCGATCTCGAGTCGAGACTCGCCCGACGCTGGGCGGGCGCGCGGCGCGGTCCCTCCATCGTCGCCGGCGACTTCAACACGCCGGTGGAGAGTCGCATCTTCCGGGAGCACTGGGGAGACCTGGACGATGCCTTCTCGCGCGTGGGCTTCGGCTTCGGGATCACCAAATACAACGGGTGGATCCGGATACGCATCGACCACGTGCTCACGGACGAGGCCTGGCGAGCCGTGCGTATCCAGACCTGGCGGGACGTCGGCTCCGACCACCGTCCACTCATCGCCGATCTGATCCTCGTGGCGCGCTGAACGCAGAGGGTGGAGCCATCGCGCGCAGAGTCTGGACGTTGGCCGGGGTCGCGGCGCGAGATGACGCCGCCACGCTCAGATCTCCCAGTTCGACGTCTGTGCGGCGTACCGAGTCGGCTGTCCTAACCGGCGTGAGAGTGGAAGCACCCAATTGCTCGCCGGGTCTTGCGCCGATTTCGCCGGTGCTGGCCGGCATCGCGGTCACCATTTGGTCACCGCCCACCGCCGCAGCCCACGCCTCACGCTGTTGCTCAGGCTCAAGCCTCGTGAGCAGACGGGCTTGGAATTCCGTCTCTGGGACAATGTTGCCAATTGGCAACAACCGCCCTGCGCCGCTCGCCGGCCGTCAGCGCGGCGGTGGCGTGGGCAGAGAGTAGAACGGGGAGCCCGGCGACGATGGCTAGGCTCCCCGGCATGTCATACGCCTCGAACGAGTCTCCGGAGGTCTTCCGGAAGGTCCGGCCTTGGATATGGGGCGCTCCTCGCGGAGGACGCACTCCGCTTGCGACGAGCGGTTCCGAAGACGCCGACAAGCCCCGTCGCCAGCAATGCTATTGAGGCCGGCTCTGGGGTCGCGGTGATGACGCTGATGGCGCTGATGTTGTACCCGAACGAATCGCGAAAACGCGTGGGATCGCGCGGGTCATAGCCACCTGACCCGTCGAAGCGGATAGCCGCGAGATCAGTCCAGTTGAATGACATGAACGTCGATCGGGACGGGTCAATCGTGAGCTCTAGGAAGTAGTCGAATGGTCCGTAGCTACCAGGATACGGAAAGCTAGAAAGCGGAACGTCGACGACCTTTCGCCGATACCCGAGCACTACGATGCGATTATCGACGCCCCGCACCGATTGAAATAGAGCGGACGAGAACGTGAAATCGACGGTGCTATACAGCGCCAACCCGTGCAAGTCTGATGCGGTGGTGAAGACGTTGTTCGTTACTGAGCCACCCCCACTCAGGGTGAAACCATCGCAGACCGTACCAGCGAATCCGCTAACACCTGGGCATGAGACGACGTGTGCCTGTGCAGAAACGGGGAGTGGAGCGAGTGCGAGTGCGAGAGCCGTCAGAGCGCGTTTCACAGGGCGTTCTCCGGGTTGGGGGTGTGCTCACATAGCACTCTCCAGAACTACACGCCAGATGTGGCGCGCGAGCTAAAACGTTTGCCAACCGTCACGTGACGGGGAACCGGGTGGCAAGATGGGACGTGGCCGAATTCTGGCCTAGCGCCTGAACGCACCGTTTCTTCACCGTTAAGCGATCTCCTTCCTCCGCGCGCAAGCACTCCAATGGAGTTTCCGTCGCGTGTCGAAGCTCTCGGGGCACAGGTAGCCCTGCTTACGTAGTCGCT
>JBBQYZ010000412.1:0-4176 GCA_038208205.1 Gemmatimonadales bacterium
GCGGCCGATCGGCTGGGACATCGCTGGCACGCCCGCCAAGTTCGCGGGCGCGGTGAAGATGTCGCTCATGTACATCTCGTACGGATCGGAGATCGCGCCCAACGCGAAGGCCGGCGTGGGTGTGGTGGGAGTGAAGAGCACGTCGACCCCGCTGCCGAACACGCGCGCGTAGTCGGCCGCGATCAGGGATCTGACCTGCTGCGCCTTGCGGTAGTAGGCGTCGTAGTAGCCGGCACTGAGCACGTAGGTGCCGAGCATGATGCGGCGCGTCACCTCCGGGCCAAAGCCCTTGGAGCGTGTCGCCTCGTACATGCCGCGCAGGCCCGCACCATCGACGCGGAGGCCGTATCGAACGCCGTCGAATCGCGCCAGGTTCGACGACGCTTCGGCCGGCGCGACGATGTAGTACACAGGGATCGCCAGCTCGGTATGCGGAAGCGACACGTCGCGGATCTCGGCGCCGAGCGCACGAAGGCGATCAAGCGCCTGGTCGCAATGGGCGCGCACGTCGGGATCGAGCGAACCGGGGTAGAACTCGCGGGGCCGTCCGATCACCATGCCCTTGACCGGTCGCGCGTGCGCGAGGTGATACTCCGGAACGGGGAGCGCGGCCGACGTGGAGTCGAGCGCGTCACGACCCGCGATGGCCGTCAGCCCGCGCGCCGCGTCGTCGACGGTGGCCCCGAAGACGCCCACCTGGTCGAGGGAGGAGGCGAAGGCGACGAGCCCGAAGCGGCTGACCCGCCCGTAGGTGGGCTTCACGCCAACGATGCCGCAGAAGGCGGCCGGTTGGCGCACCGATCCGCCGGTCTCGGACCCCAGCGCGATGGGAACGATCCCGGCCGCGACGGCGGCAGCCGATCCGCCCGACGACCCCCCTGGCACCCGATCGGTGGCGATCGGGTTGCGCGTTGGCCCGTAGGCGCTGTTCTCAGTGGACGAACCCATCGCGAACTCGTCCATGTTGGTCTTGCCGAACGGCATCGCGCCGGCCTCGCGCAGTCGGCGGACGACCGTCGCCTCGTACGGGCTCACGTAGCCGGCGAGGATGCGGGACCCGCAGGTCGTGGGGTGATGCAGCGTCGCGAGGTTGTCCTTGATCGCGACGGGCACGCCGAGGAGCAGCCCCGGATCGGTGTCCGTCAGCTGTCGGGCCGCACCGGCCGCATGCTGGCGCAGGAATTTCTCGTCGAGTGACACGAAGATGTTGAGCCCGTCCCGTCCGGACTTCACTTCACGCGCGCGACGGAGTGATTCGTCCACCGTGTCGGCGGAGGTGATCTCCCCGGCGGCAGTATGGTCGCGGAGCACCGACGACTGGCGTCCCTCCAGGGGCGTCATGCCTCCTCCGGGGACTCGTGCGTCGCGAGGCGCGGCACGATCAGGAAGCCGTCCCGCAGCACCGGAGCAACGGCATCGAGCGACCGCGCCAGCGGTATCGGCGCGCCACCATCCTCGCGCAAGGGCAGCCCACCCGCCCCGATGCCGATGACCGCCTGCACGCCTGCCGTGTCCACACGCGACAGGACGTCCATGTGGCCGAGGATCGTGTTCAGCTCGTCGACGAGCACCGCGGCGCCTTCCGTGGTGACGCCCAGCCGTGCGAGCGCGGCGATGTGTCGGACGTCGTCGATCGTGACGGCCACTATTCGATGTCCCGTTCCAGGTTGGCCTGCGCGACGACGAGCGTCTTGCGCCCGATGACCTCGTCGTCGAAATCGATCTTGACCTTCAGGTCGCGTCCAGTGCCCGCGAGCTCGGCGATCCTGCCGCTGCCGAACTTCCGATGTCGCACGCGCGAGCCGATCGCGATCACGGCGGCGTCCTGCGAGACGTCCGCGTCGTCGAACCTGGGCGCGCGCGTGACGGGAGCACCGGGGCGGCGCATGGCCGCGCTCGGCGGAAAGCCCGCGTCGTCGTCCACTACGGCTGAACGCAGCTCCGTCTCCATGAGGCCGGGACGCTGGCGCGAGTTGCCCCACTGGCTGCCACCACCGAGCGACGACATGAACGAGCGGCCGGAGCTGCGCACCTTGATCGTCTTGCGCTGCTCGAGCATGTCCTCGGGGATCGCCTGGAGGAAGCTCGAGGCCTTGGACGCCATGAATTCTCCATTGCGGCGGCGCTCCTCGGCGTGCGTGAGGAACAGCTTCCGCTCGGCGCGCGTGATGCCGACGTAGAAGAGCCGCCGCTCTTCCTCCAGCATCGCGGGGTCGTCGTAGGCCTTGGCGAGCGGGAAAAGGCCGTCTTCGAGCCCCGTGATGAAGACGATGGGAAACTCGAGGCCCTTCGCGTTGTGCAGCGTCATGAGCGTGACGGCGTCGGCATCGGGACCGAGCTTGTCGAGCTCCGCGACGAGCATGGCTTTCTGCAGGAAGTGATCGAGCGGCGTGAGTCCGACCTCGCCCTCCTCGTCGGCCACCTGCTCAGCCGCGCCGGTGATGAGCTCCCGCACGTTCTCGATCCGGTCCACGGACTCCGGCCCCTCGGCGCGCAGATACTCGTCGTAGCGGATCCCATCGACGATTTCCTTGAGCAGCTCGTCGACGCCCGATTCGCGAGCCGACTCGGCGAAGCGCGTGATGAGCGCAGCGAACTCGGTGAGCGTGCCGCGGGCGGCGGGCCGGATGCCGCCGAGCAGCTCGGGCCGCGTGGCGGCGGCGAGCATCGGAATGCCGGCGCCGCGGGCCGCGGAGGAGAGCGCCTCGATCGTCGTCTCGCCGAGCCCGCGCTTGGGGATGGCGACCGCGCGGCGGAACGCCTCGTCGTCGGCGGGGTTGGCGACGAGCTTGAGATAGCCCATCAGATCGCGGATCTCGCGCCGGTCGTAGAAGCGCACGTTGCCGACGAGCCGGTACGGAACGGCGCGCTTCCGCAGCGCCTCCTCCAGCGCGCGGCTCTGGGCGTTGGTGCGGTACACGACAGCGATATCGCGCAGTGTCATGGCAGACGATTGGGCGCGGCGCGCGAGCAGCTCCTCGACGACGAAGTCCGCCTCGTCACGCTCGTCGAGGCAGCGCACGGCGGTGACGCGCTCGCCGCTACCGCGCGTGGCACGCAGCGTCTTGCCCATGCGGCCACGGTTCGCACTGATGACGACGTTGGCGAGATCGAGCACTTCAGGCGTGCTGCGGTAGTTCTCCTCGAGGCGCACCGTGTGCGCGTCGGGAAAGTCCTTGCTGAAATCCAGGATGTTGCGGATGTCGGCGCCGCGCCAGCCGTAAATGGACTGGTCGTCATCGCCCACGACACAGATGTTGCCGTGGCCGCCGGCGAGGAGCTTAACTAGCTGGTACTGCGCGCGGTTGGTATCCTGGTACTCGTCGACGAGGAGGTACTGGAACCGACGGCGGTACTTCTCGAGCTCCGTCGGGCTCGCCGCCAGCATCCGCACCGGCAGCAGCAACAGGTCGTCGAAGTCCGCGGCGTTGGCGACGCGTAGCGCCTCGCCCAGGTCGTTGTACACCACCGAGACGGCGCGTGAGAAGGGATCCATCGCCAGGTTCGCGTACTCATCGGGGGTGACGAGCGCGTTCTTGGCGTCGGAGATGGCAGAGTGGACGGCGCGGGGAGTGAACTGCTTGGCGTTGAGCTTGTGCCGCTCCATGATGCGTTTCACGACGCTGCCGGTATCGTCCTGATCGTAGATCGTGAACGATGGTGTGCGGCCGACGAGATGCGGGGCGGCGCGCAGCATCCGCGCGCCGATGGCGTGGAAGGTCCCGACCCACATGCCGGTGGGCGCGCGCCCCAGGAGGCGCGCAATGCGCTCCCTCATCTCACCGGCCGCCTTGTTCGTGAAGGTGACGGCCAGCATCCGGCTCGGATCCACGCCGTGCTGGTCGATGAGGCGGGCAAGGCGCGTGGTGAGCACACGCGTCTTGCCCGAGCCCGCGCCGGCGAGCACGAGGAGCGGTCCCTCGACACGCAGCACGGCCTCGCGCTGTGCGGGATTCAGCCCTTCGAGCAACGGGTCGTCGGTCGCAATATCCATCACGGCAAGATAATCTCGAACGTCGCGCCGCGGTCGGCCGACGCGAGGCGCAGGGTGCCGCCGTGGTTCTCCTCCACGATGCGGCGCGCGAGGGACAGTCCGATCCCCCACCCGCTCTGCTTCGTCGTGAAGCCCGGCTCGAAGATTCGCGGACGCAGCTCGCGGGCGACGCCAGGTCCATC
>JBBQYZ010000413.1:0-4160 GCA_038208205.1 Gemmatimonadales bacterium
CTGCGCCTGCTGCTGAAGGGCGAGGGCTTCGCGGTCGACACGGCGAGCTCGCCGGCGGCGATGCTGCGGATGGCGGAAGCCACCGAGTTCGACGCAGCACTGATCGATCTCAACTACACGCGCGACACCACCAGCGGACGGGAGGGGCTCACGCTCCTCGCCAGGCTGCAGGCGCTCGACGTCACGCTTCCCGTCGTCGTGATGACGGCGTGGGGTTCGGTGGAGAGCGCGGTGGAGGCGATGCGGCTTGGCGCGCGCGATTACGTGGAGAAACCGTGGGATAATGCGCGCCTGCTGGCGACTCTCCGTTCGCAGGTGGAGCTGGCACGCGCGCTTCGCACCACGGGACGGCTGGCGGCGGACAACGAGCGCCTGCGCGGTACCGACACCCCACCGGCGCTCGTCGCCGAGTCGCGCGCCATGCGGGCGGTGCTTGGCCAGCTGGAACGCGTCGCGCCGAGCAACGTGAACGTACTCATCACCGGCGAGCACGGCACCGGCAAGGACGTGGTCGCACGATGGATCCACGCTTCGTCGCTGCGCGCTGGTCGCCCGCTGGTGACGGTGAACGCCGGCGGCCTTGCCGAGACGCTGTTCGAGAGTGAGCTGTTCGGTCACGTCAAAGGCGCCTTCACCGACGCGAAGACGGATCGAGTCGGCAGCTTCGAGCTGGCCGACGGCGGAACCCTCTTCCTCGACGAGATCACGAATGTCCCGCCCAAGCAGCAGGCCACGCTGCTTCGGGTGCTGGAGAGCGGCGACCTGCAGCGCGTCGGCTCGTCACGTATCAGGCGAGTGGACGTCCGCGTGATCGCGGCCACGAATGCGGATCTCGGGCGCGAAGTGGCCGAAGGTCGATTTCGCGAGGATCTGCTCTACCGACTCAATACCGTCGAGGTCCGCCTGCCGCCGCTGCGCGAGCGGCGCGAGGACGTGCCGCGGCTCGCCGCGCTCTTCCTGCGCGAACAGGCGACACGATACAAGGCACCGGCGGGAGAGCTGACGCCCGGCGCGATGCGCGCGCTGCTGGATCATCCCTGGCCGGGCAACGTGCGCGAGCTGCGGCACGCCGTGGAACGCGCGGTGATGATGGCGCGCGGGTCGGCCGTGACCGACGACGACCTCGGTCTTCAAACGGGCCGGCCTGCCGGCGTGCCCGGTGTGGGCGACCTCGCAGGCAATCTCACCCTGGAAGACGCCGAGCGACTACTGATCCAGCGTGCGTTGGCGCGTCACGGCGGCAACGTGAGCCGCGCGGCCGAAGCGCTCGGCGTGAGCCGCAGCGCCTTGTATCGCCGACTCCAGCATTACGGTCTGTGAGCGCTCCGACGACCCCGCCGCCGAACGTGCGCCGGCGACTGTCGCACGACGTCGGCGTGCTGGCACTCGCGTTGGCGGGCGGACTGCCGGCGGTGCTCACCGTGCTCCTGCTGCTCGCGCTGGGAAACTACCCAGCGCGAGTGCTCTGGACGGTGGGTGGGTTGATCATCGTCGTGTGGCTCGCAGCGGCGACGGCCGTTCGCGCGCGCGTCGTGCGGCCGCTGCAGACGCTGGCGAACCTGCTCGCCGCGTTGCGTGAGGGCGACTATTCCATTCGCGCCCGCGGTGCGGACCTCGACGACCCGCTCGGCCTCGCGTTCGCCGAGGTGAACGCGTTGCGCGAGCCCCTGCGGGCGCAGCGCCTCGGTGCACTGGAGGCGGCCGCGCTGCTGCGGCGGGTGATGGAGGAGATCGACGTCGCGGTCTTCGCCGTCGATGGGGCGGGAGTGCTGCGGCTCGTCAACCGCGCCGGGGAGCGACTGCTTGGCCGGCCCCCCGAGCAGCTCGTGGGGCGCACGGCGGAATCGCTGGGGCTCGCCGCGTGTCTGGTGGGCGAACCGCGGCGGGTGCTCGACGCGGTGTTTCCGGCCGACGGCGGACGGTGGGAGCTGCGGCGCAGCGCCTTCCGGCAGGGTGGCGTGCCGGTACAGCTCCTGGTGCTCACCGACTTGCGACACGCCCTGCGGGAGGAGGAGCTCCAGGCGTGGCAGCGGCTGGTGCGGGTGCTGAGCCACGAGATCAACAACTCGCTCGCGCCCATCCAGTCCATCGCCGGCAGCCTGCGCGCACTGCTGGGTCGCGCGCCGCGCGCCACGGACGCGGATGATGACCTGCAGCGCGGGCTGGGCGTGATCGGCACGCGGGCGGAGAGCCTGAGCCGCTTCATGCGCGGCTACGCCCGCATGGCGCGCCTTCCAGCGCCGGCGCTCGAACCGGTAGAGGTGGGAGCGCTGGTCGATCGGGTGGCGCAGCTCGAGAAGCGGCTACCGGTACGTGTACGTCCCGGGCCGACGCTCACACTCTCGGCCGACGGCGACCAGCTGGAACAGCTGCTGATCAACGTTGTTGGCAATGCGGTCGATGCCGCCGCCGAGACGGGAGGCCAGGTCGAGGTCTCATGGGAGCGACAGAACGGGGCGCTCGACCTGCGCGTGGTGGATGATGGGCCCGGGCTTCCGCCGACGGCGAACCTCTTCACTCCGTTCTTCACCACCAAGCGCAGCGGAACCGGCATCGGCTTGGTGCTCTCGCGTCAGATTGCCGAGGCCCACGGGGGAACACTGACACTCGAGGACCGAACTGATTCGCACGGCTGCGTCGCTCGGCTGCGCATTCCACTCTAGCGAAATGGCGAGCGCTCGACCTCGGCCGGCACGCCATGCGCGCAGCCGCGCGTTGTCCGATTCCGGGACGACAAATCCCGGAATCGAACGCTCGTCATGCGGCCGCGGCGAGCGAGGGAGCGCTAACCCGCGCGGGCACGCGCAGTTGCGTCGCGAGCGCACGGGGCACGCTCCTCGCCTTGGGAGAGACGTTCTGCCGTGTTCCACCGAAGATCTCTCGAGCGATCGATTCAATGGACATTCCGCGACCGCCCAAGAAGAAGCGGGCGAAGTACATCGCGATCGGGGCCGGGGTGTTCGCGCTCCTCCTCTTCTCGTTCGTCATCGCCAGCCTTCCGCAGGCCGCGCCGTCGATCGAGCGCTCCACGCTCCTGATCGACTCGGTGCAGCGGGGCACGATGGTGCGTGCCGTGCGGGCTCCCGGCACCCTGGCGCCCGAGCGGGTGCGTCTCGTCTCCGCGCTCACGGCAGGCCGCGTCGAGCAGCTGCCCGTACGGCCTGGCGCTGCCGTGAACGCGGGCTCGTCCCTGTTGGACATGTCGAATCCCGACGTGCAGCTCGAGGCGCTGGAGGCGGGTCGGCAGGTCACCACCGCCGAAGCGGCGCTGGTCAACCTGGAAACGGCGCTGGCCACGCAGCGGCTCACTCAGCAGGCGGCGATCGCCTCGGCGCACGCCGCCGCGAGCGATGCGAGCCGGCAGGCCGCGATGCTCGTGTCGCTGGGGAACAAGCAGCTCGCCAGCGGCAATGACGTGGCGCAGGCCGAGGAGCGCGCCACCGAACAGCGTGCGCGCCTGTCGGCGGAGCAAGACCGCTTGCGGGTGATGGACGGCGCGATGGCGCGGCAGATCGCGCTGCAGAAGACGGAGGTCCAGCGTGCGCGCTCGATTGCCGAGTTCCAGGCGGCGCGGGTGGCCTCGATGCACGTCAGGGCACCGGAGGGCAGAGAGATATGGATACCGCCAGCACGAACAAGGTTTGGAGCTATTTCAGCTTCACGCGTTCGACGTTGTCCCACTGACTCATGTCGGAGATGATGACGCGATCGCCGACCGTGAGCCCCTGCGCGATCTGGATGGTGTTGACGGAGGAGCGGCCCAGCTTCACCGGCACCCGGGTGGCGAAGTTGCCGTCGGCGTCGAGCCGAAAGAGGCCAACCGTGCTCTCGCCCTGGCCATAGGCGGGCCGGCCCACGTGCAGGACGTCGGGCAATCGTTCGATCTCGATCGTGCCGTCCACCGAGAGATCGGGACGCGCGCCGCGCGGCAGCGCGCCGTCGAGCGCGACCTCCACGGTGACGGTCCCGTTCTGAACCGACGGATCGACGCGAAGCACATGTCCCTTCGCGATCCCGTTCCGCGTGTCGACGTCCACCGGCTGCCCGATCACGACGTCCCGCGCCTGCGTCTCCGGCACGCGAAGCACGGCCTTCAGGCGTCCCGGCTGGGCCACAGTCGCGAGCACCTGCCCGGGCACCACCCACTGCCCGAGCTCGAG
>JBBQYZ010000414.1:0-4147 GCA_038208205.1 Gemmatimonadales bacterium
GCGAGATACCTGCATTCGGTCGAGGCGATCTGTCGCGGTGACGAGATCGCGGGCCCGGTGGCTCTCGCACCGCCATCCGAACGGTTCCACTGGCTCACGGCACCGAGGTCGGACGTCATCCAGTGCTCGCCGGTGCACGAGGGGGTGTGCGAACTTCCGGAGCTCGAGCTGGAGCGATTGTACGGGGAGTACGTGGGGTGAGGGCGGCGTTGAGCTGTGCGCGGACAGCTACGGTCCACGACTGAGCCGACGGCGGCGAGCTGGCGGCTGTTGGCGACACTCGCTGCTCCGTGGGGCGTGACGCGGTCCGTTGCACGAGGCGTCATCGAATCGATCAGCCGTTGGAAGTCCGCCGCCGCCGCCGTCGCTCTTCCGCCGTGGGTCCATTCCAGCCGCGGTGCGGGGAGCCATCGCCGCGCGTCGAGCAGCGACACCCTCTGGCAGCCGTCTGCTCGCAGCCCTGTGCTCGCAGCCGTGCCCTCGGCCGTGGATGTCAGCCGTCGGCTCCCGCTCCGGACTCTCCGCCGCGAGCTCCCAGTTACGACCACTGATCCGGTGCGCCGACGCCCGGCGGCCGTGCTTCCCGGTCCGTCCCGTTGTACCTTACGCGCTGTCACCCTCGAGGAGTACAGATGAACGAGGCTCAGCTCAAGGCCCTGCTCCGGAAGACGCAGGCCGCTGCCGCGGCGGCGAAGCCAAAGAAGAACCGGACCTACGACGCAACGCTCGACGCCACTCGACCGCCCAAGACCGAGGAGTCGGAGGCGGCTGACGCGGATGCGGCCGACCTGTTCCAGCAGATGAAGAAGCGCGAGTTCTAGCTTCCACGATGACACGCGCATTCGACGATGGCGACGCCGTATTGACCGAGCGAGACCCGCGGTGAGCGCACGCCGCCATCTGGCGACGCCGCCCTCGGGTCTCGGCGCCGTCATCGGCGCTGGAGGCCTGCCGATGGTGCGGTTGCGGGCCTCCGATGGCGCGGCGGCCGATGTCTTCCTGCACGGTGCGCACGTGACCTCGTGGCGCCCCGCGCCCGACGGCGAGGAGCGCCTCTTCCTCAGCAGTCGCTCGGAGTTCCGCCGCGATGCGGCGATTCGCGGCGGTGTCCCGGTGATCTTCCCGCAGTTCGCCGCCGAGGGGCCGCTGCCCCGGCACGGCTTCGCGCGTACCTCACAATGGACCCTGGAAGCGGTCTCGCATCGTCCGGATGGCCGTGCCGTCGCGACGCTTTCGCTCTCCGACTCGCACGCAACCCGAGAGCTGTGGCCGGTGTCGTTCCGCGCGACTCTCACGGCAAGCGTCGGCGGAGCGCGGCTCGCCCTCACGCTGGGGGTGGAGAACACGGGGGATGAGCCGCTCGTGTTCACCGCGGCACTCCACAGCTACCTGCGCGTCCACGATTCGGTCGACGTGGAGGTGATCGGTCTCAAGGGGACCGACTACCGCGAATCGTCGGCACCCGGCGTTCTGCGCACCGACCGGCGTGCGGCCGTTCACGTTGAGGGAGAGCTCGACCGGGTATACATCGACGTGCCGCGGACGGTTCGCCTGCGCGAGCCGGATCGGACCCTCGACGTCACGCTCGAGGAGTTTCCGGATGTGGTGCTGTGGAACCCCGGCGCAGCGCGCGCGGCGGCGCTGTCCGACATGGAACCCGAGGGAGAGCGCAGGATGCTGTGCATCGAGGCGGCAGCGGTCCAGCGCCCGGTGGTCCTCGCGCCCGGCCAGTCCTGGCACGGCACGCAGATCTTCGACGCGGGATCGCGCGAGGCACGCGTGTTGGGCCTGAGCGAGTCCTGAGCATGGCCGACGGAATTCCGGACGCCGCCGCGGGACGCGACGGGCTCGCCGCCCAGCTGCGCGAGCTGGAAGCCTTCGTCGCCAAGACGGCGCAGGACGGCGACGAGATGCCTCCGGCCGCGGTGGAGATGGTGGCGCGGCTGCGTGAGGTGGTCCGGGCGCTCGACGGCCTGACGTCGAGTCTCGGCGAGGAGTGAACCCGCAGGTGATCTCCATCGCGGTACCGCGATGAGCCTCTCGCTCGTGCTGATCGGCATCGGATTCGTGGTCGCGGGTCTGCTGCACTTGCTGAAGCCGCGCGTGTATGTGCGCATCGTTCCGCGGTGGCTCCCCGCGCCCCTGCTGCTCGTGGTCGTCAGTGGCGTGGCGGAGATCCTCGGCGGGGTGGGCGTGCTGCTGCCGGCCACGCGCGTTGCCGCCGGGTGGGGACTGATCGCGCTGCTCGTCGCGGTGTTCCCGGCCAACGTGCAGATGCTGCTCGACGCACTGGCTCGGGGCGCGTCTCGCGGCTGGGTGACGTCGCTCGTGCTGCGACTTCCGTTGCAGCCCGCGCTGCTGTGGTGGGTATACCAGGCAGCGGTCCGGCCGGCGGCGTGAGCGCGCCATTGGTCGTTCGCGAGGTGCGAGACGAGGCCGACGTTGCGGCGGCGCGACGGCTCGTGCTGGCCCACGCCGACGCACGGGCAGCAACGCCGGGAGTGGAGTACATGCGCACTGACGCGGCGCGGCTGCCAGGACCGTATGCGCCGCCGCGCGGCGGGCTCTGGATCGCGGTGAGTGGCGAAGACACGGTGGGATGTGTGGCGCTTCGCCCGCTCGACGACAGCGCGGCGGAGGTGAAGCGCATGTACGTGAGCGGCCCGTCGCGGGGTCGTGGAGTGGGACGCGCATTGATGGAAGCGCTGCTCGCCGGTGCCCGCGCTCGCGGCTACGCCACGGTACGTTTGGGCACGCTGGACGACATGGTCGCCGCGCAGTCGCTCTATCGTTCGCTCGGATTCGCTCCGGTCGAACGCTACCGGCCGGATGAGCTGGTCGACACCAGGTTCTACGAGCGGCATCTCACATGACTTTCTCCATGGTCGCGCGCGTCGCACTACTCCTTTCTCTCGGCCCGGTACTCGCGGCGCAGGCTCCGCCGAATGGGGAGGGAAAGCCGACGCCTCCCACGATCTCCGACAACAGCTTCCTCGTCGAGGAGGCGTACAATCAGGAAGCGGGTGTGGTGCAGCACATCCTCACCTACCGCCGCACTCGCGAGCGGGAGTGGGAGCTATCGTTCACGCAGGAGTGGCCCATGCCCTCCCAACGGCATCAGCTCAGCTACACCGTCGCCGCTCTCTCCGCACCAGGACAGGGCACCGGCGTGGGCGACGCGCTGCTCAATTACCGCTACCAGGCGGTCGGGCGCGATGACGAGCGCGTCTGGTTCTCACCCCGACTGAGCGCGATCCTGCCCACGGGAAGCGTGCGCGACGGACGTGGGGCGGGTGGCCCCGGCATGCAGGTGAACCTGCCGGTGAGCGTGTCCCTGAGCGATGCGGTTGTGACCCACTGGAACGCCGGCGCCACGATCTCGCGCGTCCGCAACGCGGCAGGTACCCGCCGGACGTCGCGCGGCGCCAATGCAGCGGCGAGCGCGATCTGGCTGCTCGCCCCAACGTTCAACCTGATGCTGGAAACGGCGTGGGACCGGTCGACATCGCTCGACGATTCCGGACAGATGACGACGGCCGACAATTTGGTCGTGCTGCCGGGACTCCGGGGCGCCTTCAACTTGCCCTCGGGGATGCAGATCATCCCCGGTCTCGGCGTCCCCATCGGGGTTGGTCCAAGCCGGGGATCGCGTGACCTGTTCCTCTACCTGAGCGTGGAACACTCCTTCCGTTGACACCCCACGCCCCGGAGATGCTAGTCGTCGGTGGCGTTTCGGTTGTCGAGGTCCGCGCTCACGCCGCCATCGGCGACGTCGCCCTCACCACCCGGGTTGGTGCTGCGGAGGTCACGCGTCTGCTCGCGCTCCGTCGCACCGTAGGATGCGCCGGCCAGGCTGCGGCCGTCGATCGTGATACTCTTCGGGTCGGTAGGCATGCCCGACGATTCCTCGTCGCTGTCGTCGCTCGGAAGCGATGTATCTCGGCGCATTGTCATGCCGGGGTAGAGAGCAACACGCGTACCGCGTTCGGATCGAGGGGTTAGCGAGACTGCTTCTGCTGTAATGGGGAACCGCTCCGGCTCTGGCACAGAGGGTAACCGCTCCGGCACTGTCACTGAGGGGAACAGCACAGGCTAAGGCACTGAGGGAACCCCTCAGGCAAACAACTAGGAACTGCGTACGGCATCC
>JBBQYZ010000415.1:0-4135 GCA_038208205.1 Gemmatimonadales bacterium
GCGCTTCGTTCCACGACGCGATCGGCAGTCCGACGGCCCCGCTGCCGATGAACTTCTGCTGCTGCCAGACGACGGTCACGTTGTCGCTGCCCTTGCGTCCAGTATTGACCAGCTTGACGCGCGGGTCGGCCTGGGTGCCGACGGTGAGACCGCGGTAGGCCTCACCAGCGGAGAGAAAGTCGTTGCGCACGGTGAGATTGTAGAGGCGGTTCTCGCGCGTCGGTGTGGTCTCCGAATACTCGGCGCTGCGCACGAATCCCGCCGGCACGAGCGCCGCATCGGCTGCCGCACCGGGCAGGTTCCCGAGGTCGAGCCGCGCCCGCGCGCGTCCCACCAGTGCCATGTTCTTGAGGCTCACGTCAGCGAAGGCGGTGCCGGTCGCGAGTGCCAGCGCCTCGGTGAATCGCGTCTCGGCCAACGCGAAGGTCTCGGCCCGCGTGATCGCCGGTCCCCCGTCGATCGCCATCCGGCACATCCCCTCGCCGAGAAGCAGGATGGAGTAGCCCGCGTAGGCCTTCATCTCGACCAGGATGCGCGTGCGGTTGGGGACCTGGGCATCGGTGAACTCGGCGATGCGCGCCGCGGCGTCGTCGAGCTGGAAGCGCGCCTGCTGCAGCGGCGTGTAGAAACCCATCGACGTCGTGCCCCGACCCACGGTGCAGGTGCCGGGGTTGGCGCGGATCTCCGGGTCACCGCGCCATTCCCACGGATGATTATCGACGAATCCGTTCGCCGACAGGTATTCGCCGGAGAGCATGCCGCCCGTGCCGATGAAGGCCGCGAGGCCGCATTGAAAGGTCTGCAGCGATGCCGCCTCGAGGATCGGGATGAGGGCGGGATCGCCGAGTGCCTCGACCGGGACGCGGCCGGGATTGTCCACGGTCAACAGCGAGTTGCAGCCGACCGATGTCGCTAGCGTGAGCGCGAGCAGCGCGGCGGAAATCTGGCGCCCGCCAGCCATCCGGTGCCGGCCGGTCTGAGTGTCGTATGATCGCATGGGTGCGTATCCGTCGGTCAGAAGTTGAGTCGGAGCGTCGTCGTGAAGCTCGCGGTCGGTGGTAGGATCGTCTGAAACCCGTTCGAGAGCTGTCCGACGGCGCGGATCTCTGGATCCCAGACGTGCTGCCCGGCGATCGGCACGCGCACCAGCCCGTCGCGCGACGTGTTCCATCCCTGCTCGGCGCTCCACAGCATCGAGAGATTGCGACCCGCCACGCTGAGCGTGGCACCCGAGGCGCCGAGGCGCGAGACGTACTGCGAGGGGACCGTGTAGGTGGCCGACAGCTCGCGCAGACGGAGGAAGCCTGCCTTGTAGGTGCCGACCGCGTCGGCCTCGATGGAGCGGTAGACCTGGAGGAAGGGGTCGTTGCGCAGGATCACCGCTTCGGTCGAACCCTGGTTGTGCAGGGCGCGGATCTCCGTGTTCGATTGGAGGTGCCCGCCGTTGCCGTCGACCCGACCGTACAGGCGCAGCCGCTGAAAGAGGGTCAGCGTCGTGTTGAGCCCCGCCTGCCAGGTCGGCTGCGAGTGTCCCCAATGGACGCGCGGCGCCTGGGAGCAGGGGACGTCGGGTCCGCCCATCTCGAGGCCGCTCGCGCCGGTGCCGCCATCGCAGAGCGACGACACGACAGCACCCGTGGGGTCGAGCACGGCCGAGCGAACCTTGTAGAGGAAGAAGTCGGCGATGCCGAAGCCGACGCGGTTCTGCGCCTGGCCGCCGCCGCCCACGGTGAGGAACTGGATACCGCCCATGTCCTCGATGCGGTTGCCATTGTTGGCGAGCTGTGTCCCCAGCTCCCAGCTCACACGCCCCCCCTCGAACACGCGGACGTTCGCCGCCAGCTCGTCACCCCAGCCGGACACGCGTCCGATGTTGATGACCTGATTGCCCGGGAATCCGACGGATGGCGGGACTGGCGAGTTGACGATCGCGTCGGTGATGTTGCGCGTGTAATGGGTGTACGAGAGGTCGGCCCGCCCGCGGAGCAGCGTCGTCTCGAATCCCAGCTCGAGCTCGCGGCTGCGCTCCGGCTTGAGCTCCGGGTTGCCGAATGACGACGGCACGAGTCCCGGCTGGTTGAGTGCGCCGACGCTGGGATCGTAGAGGCGTGCGGCATCGAAGGTGCCGGGCTGGGTGCCGGCCACGCCGAGCGCGCCGCGGAGGCGCAGGTCGACGATGCCGGGCAGCTTGAACCAGGGCTCCTCGCTCACCACCCACGACGCGCTCAGCTTGGGGTAGTACGCGGCGGAGAAGCTCTGACCGAAGGCGCTGTTGTCATCGCCGCGCATCGCGGCGGTGAGGAAGACGCGGTTGTTCCACGCCGCCTGCTGCTGCACGAACATGCCCACGGTGGCATTCGCCTCGTACAGCTCCTGACCGCTCGTCGTGGCGCCGCCGCTCACGGTCGTGATCGGACCGGCGGGGAAGGTGGTCGCCGTCGCGACGATCGTGCTGAGCTCCGATCGGTAGTGCTGCAGTCCCACCGTCGTGGTGAAGCGCGTCGCCTCGTTCCAGCCGTACTTGAGGGAACCGGAGTAGTCGAGCGTCAGAAAGTTGCGCGACACCCGCTGGACGTTCTTGGCGCCCAGGCCGTTCTGACCAAGGAAGTCCAGGCTGCCGAGCGGCTGACGAGGGTAGAGACGCCAGTTGTCCTCCGAGTTGACGTCGAGCCCCGTGACGAGGCGGTGGGAGAACCACTGCTTCGGCTCGTACATCGCCGTGAGGCTGACAGTAGTGCGGTCGTTGTCGGCGTGGCTCTCGACGGTGGACCACTCTTCGGGCGGCGACTGGGTGAAGCCGCGCTGGCCCAGGTTCATCGTGAGTGGCGTGCCCCACACCAGGTTGCTGAACGGGTCGATGTCGATCGCGCCCTGCGCGAGCCGGATCCGGTCGCGAATGTGGCCCAGGCTGCCCTGCAGCCGCAGCTTCGACCCGACGGCGGCGTCGATGTTGGCGCGGGCGCTGAACTTCTTGTCATAGTTCCACGCCACGATCCCGACGTCGTCGTCGTACGAGGTGGACATGTAGTAGCGGTTGTTGTCGGTGCCGCCATTGAGGCTGAGGTTGTAGCCCTGGTTGCGGCCGTTCGTGAAGATCGGGCCGTTCCCCAGCTCGACCTCGTGCTGGTAAAGATTGAAGTGAATGATCTCGCCGGTTGCGGCGACCTTGCCGTACAGCTCCCCGGCACGGCCCTGGGGGTTGGCGAGCCAGTTGGTTCCCTGGCGCGTGGTGAAGTCGAAGCGAGTCGCACCCGAGCGGCCGCGCTTCGTGATGATCTGGATGACGCCGTTGGACGCTTCGGTGCCGTAGAGCGTGGAGGCGGCGGGGCCCTTGATGACTTCGATGCTCTCGATGTCTTCCGGGTTGATGTCGTTCAGGCGGCTCGCACCGGCGCCGCCGCGCTGGGCCAGGCCGCGGGCGCTGCTGGCGTCCATGCGCACGCCGTCGATGTAGATGAGCGGTTCGTTGCTCAATGACAGGCTGCTGGTGCCGCGCACGCGAAGCTGCGCACCGGTCCCCACCTGACCGGTGGCGGGGAGGACGATCAGGCCCGGTGTCCGGGCGCCGACGAGCTGCTCGACGCTGCGCGCCGGCGCGACCGCGAGGATGTCCGCCGCCTTGATCGTCTCGATCACGTTGCCGACGGCGCGACGCTGGGTCACGCCGCCGGTACCGGTGACCACGACCTGGTCGAGCTGCGTCAGCCGCGGCGCCAGGGTGAAGTCGGCGGTGACGGTCTCGCCGTCACGAATGGTGATGCCGCGCTCCCGCGGCCCGAAGCCGACGAGCCGCACACGGACCGTGGCGTTTCCCTCGGGTACGCCGAGCAATACATAACGGCCAGTCGCGTTCGCCCGCACCACCCGCGTCACCGGCGCACCGCCGGTGGGCGCGATGTAGACCTCGGCGCCCGCCAATGGCCGCTGCGACGCCGAGTCCACGACCTGCCCGCTGACCGACCCTCCGCGCGCGGTTCCGGTGGTGCCCGTCGTTCCCTGGGCGAGTGCCGAGGCTCCGCAGAGCATCGCCGCCATTGGCAGTAGACACTGCCGGGTGAGAGTTCGCATCCCTGTTCCCCTCCTTGAGAGTCATTCGTGCAGACCAGCCCAGCACCTGTTCCGTCATGTGTTCACC
>JBBQYZ010000416.1:0-4101 GCA_038208205.1 Gemmatimonadales bacterium
GGGAGCAGTTACGCCGACAGCGCCGCGTCGCCTCTCGTGCGGGCGCGACTCGACCGATTGGCGCGGCAGCTCCGGCTGCTGCACGATGCGATCGACCGCTGGATCACCAGAAACGACAGCACCCGGCCGGCGTCGCTCTGACGCCGGCCGAGTGCGTGGGCGGTGACGACCTACCGAGCGGCCGGCGCTGCCGGCAGCTGCATCAGACGTCGCTTGGCGGCCTGGAAGGCGGGCGAGTCGGTGCGAAGTGCGTTATATCGCTTGCCGCCCTCGTCGAGCATCCGCTGGATGTCGGCGATCCGGTCCTGGGTACCAGGATGGTCGGAGAACCAGGCGGCGGTGTTGCCGCCGCCGCCGCTCTGCTGCTCCTCGGCGAGCAGCTTTTGGAAGAAGGTGAGCATGCCGCGCGGGTTGAGACCGGCGCGCACGACGTTCTGAAACCCTCCGTCGTCGGCCTGCACCTCGTCGCCGCGGCTGAATCGCGCGAACACCGCAGTCCCGCCGACCTGGATGGCGGCCTGCGCCGCCGTGTTGCTACAGACGTTCGTCAATGCGCAGGCGATGCCGAGGCCGACGTTGGCGCCCTGGGCCTGCTCCATCTGCTTCACCGAATGGCGGCGAACGACGTGCTCGATCTCGTGGCCCAGCACACCGGCGAGCTCACTCTCGTTGCTCGCTCGGGTGATCACGCCGCGGTTGACGTAGATGTAGCCGCCCGGCAGCGCGAACGCGTTGATGACGTTCGTGTTCACGACGGCGAAGTGCCAGTCGAGGTCCGCGCGCGAGGTGGTGCGCGCGATCGCGTTGCCGAGGGAGTTCACGTACGCATTGACCGTCGCGTCGTTGAGGATGGGCAGCTGCGCGTTGACCTGCTGGGCCGACTGCTGCCCGAGCTCGACTTCCTGTTGTTGCGAAACGCCGGAACAGGCGCCGAGCGCCGCGAAGGCGGCGATGCCGGTGGCGATGATGACGAAGCGGTGCGGAGTCATGGTTGGTCTCTGTGCGGTCGTGGCCGGAGCACGTGGTGCCCGTGATCATGAGGATCGGAGCCGGCCGAATGCACGACGTGCGCCATCCTTCGTGAAGGATCGCCTCCGCCGAGCCCGTCGTGACGCACGTCACGACGTTGCTCCGGTGGAGTGCGTGGCGAGGCCACGAGCCACTCTGTCTGCGCTACTCGACTAGCCCCTTTCGACGTGGAGGAAGGTGCTCGGCGTCGCGCCAGAGGGCGCGAAGTCCCTCTTCGGGCAGGACGTCCCATCCGGCGAGGATCGGCGCGACGCGGCGACGCTCGTCGTCACACTCGAAGGCGATCCATCCGCTCGCGAGACGTGGCGGCAAGGCGACCCTGATCCCGAGCACCCGGCGGCGTTCCCGAGTCCGTCGATCCCCCGACGCGGACGGATCGCTGTGGTGACGTCGCTCGGCGGCGCGGCGTTCTCCCCACGACGGGACGACGTCCCACGCGTTCCACAGTCGTGCCGTGTCGTCCTTGAACGTCCGGTGTGGTGTCACGTCTGCGCTCCTCCGCGAATAGTCGATGAGTTCGTTGCCGGCAGGCGGGCGCGTGATCTAGAGCACATCATGCGCCGCGGCAGCCAGGAAATGCCGATCAGAACTCCTGAGCCGCCGCCCGTATCGATGCCGACACTCCTGGACCGACGAGCGCCGGATGCTCGAGCGCGTCGAGCCGCTCCCGCCGGAGGATACGGCGGCCATCGACCGACAGCAGGAACGCCAGCAAGCGCTCCGCGGCGGCACGGTGGGGCGCGCGCGACGGGATGCCGATGGCGAAGACGATGGGGCGGCCGTTCACCAGCAGCGTGTCGCCGATCCGTTTGCCGACCACGCGTGTGCTTGCGCGGGCATAGAAGTCGGAGTCGGCAGGGGTGCCGAGATCCACCTCGTGTGGGAGGAGGAGGACACGGAGGCCCGCGAGCGCGGCAAGGTTGTGATAGGTCCAGATGTAATCCAGCTCGCCCGCCTGCAGCAGGGCAACCTGATCGGCCTCGCGCGGGCGCACGTTGCGGGCGGGCGATGCACGCAGCATGCGGGCTTCCATGTCGGGGACCTGATAGTACCGAGCTGCGAGCTGCCAGACGAGCAGCGTGCGATAGCCCGACGGGTCGGTGTCGGGATCGGAGCGACCGACCTGCACGCCGGGCCGATCGAGCACGTGCCACCAGTTGTCGGCGGCGATCTCGGCCGCGCCCCGTGAACGGTTCGTGTACGCCAGGACGATCCGGTTCCGCGCGAACAGCGCATGCCAGGTCAGGGTTCCTGGCTCGAGGAGCGACGTGAACAGCTCGGCATCGGCCAGGGCGAGGACGTCGGGCTCCGCGTGCAGCGACGTCACGCGGCGCACGAGCTCCAGACTGGCCCCACTCTCCTGTGTGTAGCGAATGCCGGATCGAACCGTGAAAGAATCGAGCGCCGCGCGCAGAGGGCGGGTGAGTGACGCCGCGGTGAACACCACGATCGGGCCCTCCGCGCGACGAGCCGGCGGCTTCCCCTCTCCGCAGCCCGCGACCGCCGACAGCAACAGCCCCGCAACGCCGAACGGGCGGCGCGTTAGCCACTGGGACACCGCGAGGCCGACGTCGGTCGCGATGCTCACGTCCCTCACGATTCGGTGTTCGATCACGTGCGAGTGGGTGCTGGTACGCCAGCTCGCGGCTCTGGCGGCCGCTCGTGCACGAAGCTAACACTGCGGGCGCCTCGGCCCGCCGGCAACGCGCCGAGGCGTGCCGGGAAACCAGCTTCGCGCCGCATCCAACCGCAGGTTCGCCCATGACCCGAGATCGGCCCGCCATGCCATCATCACGAATTCCCGCCCTGGTCACGCTCGCGGCGGGTCTCGTCGCGTCGTCGTTCACGGTGGTGGGAGCGCAGGTGGCTCCCGTTCCGCGGTCCTCCCAGCCGCGGTCCACCGTGCGCCTGGACTCCGTGCGCGCCGCGCAGCTGTACGTCAGCAATCGTCCGGCGGAGCTGCCGAAGGGCGCCTACGATCGGCAGATCGCCCAGAAGCGCAGCACCGACAGCATCTACGCGGAGCGGAGCGCGCGGGTGATGGAGTTCCGACGCGTGACGTTCAGGAGCCGAGCGGACGGGATGACGATCCCGGCATACCTGTTCGCGCCGCTCACCAAGCGCGGCACCGGCGGTCATGCGGCAATGGTCTGGGTGCACGGCGGTGTGCACGGCGATTGGGGATCCACGATGTTCCCGTTCGTGCGAGAAGCCGTCGAGCGTGGCTACGTGGTGATCGCGCCGGACTACCGCGGGAGCACGGGTTACGGCGCAGCGCATTACGAGGCGATCGACTACGGCGGCAAGGAGGTCGATGATGCGATTTCCGCCGTGGACTTCCTCAAGACGCTTCCCTACGTGGACATGAACCGGCTCGGCATGATGGGCTGGAGCCACGGCGGCTTCATCACGGCGCACACGCTGTTCCGGGACGAGCATCCGTTCAAGGCGGGCGCCGCGATCGTCCCGGTCACGAACCTCTTCTTCCGCCTCTCGTACAAGGGCCCCGGCTACCAGCGCGACTTTGCGGCCGAGGAGTCGATCCACGGACTGCCGTTCGAGAAACGTGAGGAGTACCTCCGCCGCTCGCCGGTGTTTCGCGCCGGCAATCTCAAGGTGCCGATCCTGGTGCACGTGGCCACGAACGACGAGGACGTGAACTTCGTGGAGGATCAGCAGATGGTGTACACGCTGCGCGCCCTCAAGCCGGATCTCGCCGAGACGAAGATCTACGTGAATCCCGCGCCCTGGGGCTCGTCGGTCGGCCACGCCTTCAGCCGCCGCGTCGACCCGGTGACCCTGCAGCGCGTCGACTCGCCGGCGCAGGTGGATTCGTGGAACCGGACGTGGACCTTCTTCGACTGGAACCTCGCACCGGGCGAGGATCGCTCGAGGCCACTCCCGCCGGTGCGAACCGGGCCGACCCCGACGGCGGCGTCGACGGAACCGTAAAGCCTTCGCACGACATGCAGACGGGGCGGGGGGGCGCCCCCGCCCCCCGGCGGGTGGAGGGGGGGGGTCAAAACCCCCAGGTGGTCCCACCCCCGCCCCCCCCCCACAGGATACAAACGG
>JBBQYZ010000417.1:0-4095 GCA_038208205.1 Gemmatimonadales bacterium
AAGCCGAGTGCACTGCTACTTGGCCGGAGGCTCGGGTCGGGGCCGGCGTGCCCCACTCGGTGCGTCGCGGCCCTCCGGTGGCATCGGAGCGAGTTGCTATATCCCGCTGGAGGACCGGCATGCGGGTTTCGCGGGAGGCCAGGATTCGCGCCCGCCCGCGCGCGACCTCGCGGCTTGAGGAGCTACGTCAGGGCTCGCCGAGGTCAGCGGGCCAGGCGCGCGGCTTTCGGGACAGCCATCTCGCGTCCGCGAACAAGTCGAGCCACTCGCGAACTGCAGGACCGAGCTCAAAACCCGTCTTGCGCGGATCAATGTCCTCGGTGCCGTCCGGCAGGTCGCGGTGCCATAGGCGAGTCCCTGACGTGTTTCGGAGTTGCGACCAGTCCCCGTTCGGCAGCACCTTGGTGAAGCTCATTTCGTGCGCGCGGCTTTCGACGCGAACAAGCGCGCCATCGGCGCGTCCAAAGCGCTTACGGTGGCGCCCTAGGTGACGGCGAGCTACATCCAACAGGAGGTTCGGCGCCCGCACCTCATCCCAGCGGTCCAGGACGCGAAGGGCGTCGCCATATGCGTCCCAGCCGAGGGATTCGTCCGCGATTCCGATCGCATCCGCAACCAGGTACGCCGTGATGGCGAGCCCCACGCCGACCGCGGGTGGTGCCGGCTCCGGCTGAACGTAATGGCGTTGATACCCAGACCGGCGCGGGCTCCCCAGGAAACGGAGGATCGCCGCATACGACGGGTGGACGTGAGCGCTGCCGTCATAAAAAAGCGTCCAGTAGTGCCCGCGGAACGTGACTAGGAAGCCTGTCTCTCCTGGCTCAGCCACCTGCCAGCCATCGATGCGTCTTGACCAATGCGCGTCAACCTCCTCCGCGCGCTCCCGGATCTTAGGGAAACTCGCCGGGAGATTTAGTCTCGCAACCTCCTTCTTTGCCGCCTTCAGGGCCGCCCGCTGATGCGGCGACAGCTCGAGCCCGAGGTGTACGTGCTGGTCCTCGATGTTGTTCTTCTCCCGGCGTACCTGAGAAGCCATCCACCAGAGGGTGTTGTCGGCTGGGTTTCTCGCCCTCCATGCCCGGCTCTCGTCGTCGGGCTCGATCGCGAGCCACGCGAAGAGCGTCAGGTGTTCGAGAAGGGATCGCGCAACCGCCGTGGCATCGCTGTCATGTCCGTGGCGGATGAGCAAGCCGATGCTCTCGCTCTGACGCGCGATCCGGGCTAGCAGCAGGGCGCTCGTCGTCTCCCAGTTGAGCATCAAGGTGTTGGCGTCGACCCGTCGCGGAAGGTGCCCTCGGATGAGCGATGCAAGCGCACTGAGATCTGCCGCAATTTCGCTCCTCGAGCTGTCTGGTCGTACCGGCATCACGCCGATCTCTTATAGCCGCGCCGCGCGATCGGGGCGGACGGGCCCGTCGTGACGACTGCGGCTCCGGACACGAGGAGTAGCGCCCCATCGCGGCGTCGAGCGGTCTCGACGGCTCGCGCCAGCGCCTTGGACCGCGCACGGTGGAATTCCCCCGATTTTGCGGAGTCCTGAGCACTTGCGGCGAAAGCTGCTGGAAGGATGGACTGAGAGATGCCAAAGACAAGGCCTGCCTACCCGGAGCAGTTCCGGCGGGAGGCGCTGGAGTTGGTCCGTCAGGGCCGCTCGATACCGGATGTCGCGGGGTCGTTGGGGGTGTCGCCGCAGTCGCTGCGCAACTGGCAGCGTCAGGGCGAGCGTGACCGCGGCGAGCGCGACGACGGGATCACCAGCGCCGAGCGTGAGGAGCTGCGTGAGCTGCGAAAGCGCGTCAAGCGTCTGCAGCAGGAGCGTGACATCCTCAAGCACGCGACGGCCTTCTTCGCGCGGGAGACCGAGACCCGGTGAGCGTCTACCGGCACATCTCGGACGCCAGGAAGGCCAAGGAACTGCCTGTCTCCCTGCAGTGTGAGATGCTCGGCGTCAGCGAGTCTGGGTACTGGGCGTGGTGCATGCGGGCGCCGTCAGATCGCGAGCTGTCGGACGCCTGGTTGACCGAGCGCATTCGACGGATCCATGCGGCCAGCGGCGGGCGCTACGGCAGCCCGCGCGTGCACGCGATGCTGGCGCGTGAGGGGATCGCGGTCGGTGAGAAGCGTGTCGCGCGGCTGATGCGCGCGGCGGGCCTGCAGGGCGCCTTCAGACGGCGTCGCAAGGGCTGCACGGTGCGCGTAGACGGCGTCGAGCCGTTCTCGGATCTCGTCGCCCGCGACTTCCGGCCCGAGGCGCCCGACCGCGTGTGGGCGGCGGACATCAAGCAGGTCCGCACCGGTGAGGGCTGGCTGTACTTGGCCGCGGTGCAGGATCTCTTCAGCCGCCGGATCGTCGGCTGGGCGATGGATCGCCACATGCGCCAAGAGCTCGTCGTCGCGGCGCTTGAGATGGCCGTCGCGGCGCGCCGGCCGGCGAAGGGCACGATTCATCATTCCGACCACGGCGGGCAGTACATCGGTCTGACGTTCGGCCAGACCTGCCACGACGCCGGTATCGCGCAGTCGATGGGCGCCGTCGGCACGTGCTACGACAATGCCGTCGCCGAGACGTTCTTCGCGACGCTGACCAAGGAGCGACTGCTGCACGACGCACCGAAGGCAGGATGGGCCACCCGCGCCGAGCTGCGCTCGGCGATCTTCGAGTACATCGAAGGCTTCTATAACCCGACCCGGCTTCACAGCACGCTGGGGATGCGTTCCCCCGTCGAGTACGAAGCCGATCACGCCGCTGGCGATCCCGACGGCTTCGCGCGCCTGAGCGCCCGCGCGGGCGCGCGCGAAAAAACTGTGCACAACCTTCGGTTGCGCACAGCTACTACGACAACAACAACCTGACTCCACGAAACCGGGGGAGCTCCACATCGCTGAACGACTTGTTATGCGCCCACTCGTTGCGCGCCTCGCGCAACTCCTTGCAGTACCCCTGCCCGACCCGGCCGATCGCGTCATCAAACGGATACCAGCCCGACTTGAGACTGTGCGGGATGTTCTCAGTGAGCATCCGCAACTGCACCTGAGGATCGAGGCGCTCATACTCCTTGCCCTCGATCCCCTTCTTCGTGTCCTTCATCGCCACGAGCTCCGTCCACGAGCCACCGTCCTGCAGCTTCGGGGCGACCGACCGCGCGATGAACTCGTCGAGCTCCGGCGCGATCAGCTCGAACATTCTGCCGATCCGGTCGCGGTTGGACATCGCCACGGGTCAGTCCTCCTCGAAATCGAATGTGGCCTGCGCGCCGGTGCTGGTCTGCGTGGACCGCGCTGCCTGCACGATCTCCGGCCACGCCGTCGCGACGGTGTTGAACGCAAGCGCATCCTGTGTCCAGCCGTTCTTCTCGGCGATCGAGAACAGCAGGAACGCCAGCTCCTTGACGAGCTCGACATCGACCGTGCCGTCGGGGCGCCCCTGCACATCAGCCAGGAACGCTCCGGCGACCGGCAGACCGTCGCGTTGCAGGAACGCGATGAGGTGGTGCAGAACCTCCCAGGCACCGACGCGGTCGTCGGTCAGGACGTCGTATCCCTCCGGCATGGCGGCCGGCGAGCGCAAAGTCACTTTGCCTGCGACGCTCGTGAGGATCCCTTCGCGCTCCATCGTCTGCACCGACGTGTTGCGGGCACGGGCGAGGTCGTCGGCTACGCCGAATGTTCCTGTTGCGTATCCGTGTCCTCGGTACCAGGCAATCGCGAAACGAGTGGCGGCATCGAAGTCGCCCTCCTGCTCGTTGAGCACCTGATCGAGGATCTCGTTGATCCGCGCGAGCGCCGAGCGCACGGTCATCGTCGTGCCGTCGTTCTCGATGACCTTCGCGTAGCGCGAGAACACGGCCATGCCCGGGCCGATCACCGCCTGCGGCAGGTCCACCGGCGCGATCGCGCCCTGCTGGAGCTTGCGCAGGGCATCGGGCAGCTCGTCGTGCAGTGCGGCGATCAGTCCGCGGCGGTCGGTCGTCGAGGCGTCGTCGAGGCGTGGGCGCAGCGCGAGGACGATCGAGGACGCCAAGGCGTTCGTTCCCACCGACAGCATCCGGCCCCCACGTTCACTGCGCATCGGCCAAGTCGCGGTGATTGCCCAGC
>JBBQYZ010000418.1:0-4074 GCA_038208205.1 Gemmatimonadales bacterium
TACCGCGGCGATCGCCGCGAAGTTGATGGCGACGACCGCCGATACTTCGGGGCTGTCGCCGGTGATGGTGAGCATCACCGTGTTGGCGCCGGCGGTCGCGATCGACAGGTAGATGAGCTGGTGCCCGTCGGCGCCCGGGTCGATGTACGGGGGGCCGTTCCTGTCGCTCGCGCGCCGGCCGCGTTCAGGTGAGGGGGGCAGCGGCCGGATGGTGCCGAGGACGCGCACTCCGGTGGCGCGCTCCGCTTCATACTGGTCGGCGATGCGCGGATGGCGCACCTCGTCGAAGAAGGCGAGCCCGAATCCAAGCATCGCGCCGAACACGAGCGCCGCCGCGAGCATCGCCGGCGGAGATGCCCCCACGTTCGCGAGTTCACGCGCACGCGCCTCGCGCTCGTCGAGGCGCTGCAGCTCGGCACGCTCACGCGCGAGGCGGTTGGCCACCTCGTTGGCCACGGTCTGCGCCGTGTCGCGCGCGGCGATGCGGGCAAGCGTGTCCGGCACGGCACGCGAGGCGAATGCAGCGGGGAGGGCGGGGGCAGGGGCGAGGATGCTCACCTCGCGGCGCAGCGAATCTCGCCGCGCGCCGGCGAGGGCCTCGATGCTCCGTCCCAGGGCGTTAGCGCGCGCCGTGAGGGCGACGAAGACCGGGTCCACGCCACCTACCGCGTTGTAGCTCTCGCGCTCTCGCTCGATCGCCACGAGGGTGTCCAGCAGCGGCTGGGCGCGCGGGTCGGTGCGCATCGGCGGCGCCTCGGCGATCGCGCGATAGGAGCCGAGCAGGGGAGCGTTCTCCGAGCGGGTGAGGAGCCGGCCGAGGAGCGCGACGTCGGCGGTGAGCGAGTCGCGGCGGCCGCGCAGGGCGGCGCTCAACGTATCGCCGTTCGCGGTAGTGTCGGCGGCGGCAGCGGCAGCGGTGGCCGCGACGAGCTGCGTGAGATCCACGCGCGCACGGGCGATGGCGGCCGTCGCGCGCGCCACCTGGCGGTTCGCCTCCGCCAGCGCCGACGCCGTACTGCTGGTGTCGGGGCGGGCCGTGGCGGCGGGGCGAATCGCCGTCGCCTGGCGTCGCGCCTGCTGCGGCACGACCACCAGGGCGATAAGCGAGGCGGCGAAGGTGACGATGCTGACCGCCCCGATGAAGACAGGACGGCGCAGCGCGTTGCGGGCCCGGGCCGTCATCCAGGCGGCGGGCGTCGGTGTTGGGGGGCTCGGGCGCTTGCGTGCGGGTCGGCGTCGCGGGCTCATGCGGGGATGATCGCCCCTGCGACGGCGTCGCGCAACGCGAGCACGGCGCGCTCCTTCGCCTTGGCTTCGACGTCGACCGTGAGGCGAAGGCCGCGCCAGGCGTCGGGGAAATCGTCGGGGATCACGTAGTCGGCGTGCGGTCGGATGTCCCCGTTCCCCCACCCGTTGCGGGGGGACGAGATGTGGAAGTGCGGCTCCCGCTCGCACCATGTGGCGGCGGCACGGAGCGAGGCGTCGTGCACGTCGAGCGTGTCGGGCGTGCAGCGGTGATGATGCACGTCGTACACCATCGGGATGCCGAGCCGCTCGCAGAAGGGCAGCAGTGCCGCGGGGCTGAAGCTGCGGTCGTCGTTCTCGAGCGCGAGACGCGCGCGCGCCGCCGGAGAGAGCTGCGCGACGCCGCGCTCCAGCCGCTCGAGCGCCGCGGTCGTGCCGCCCGCGCCGCTGCCAACGTGCAGGGTGAGGACGTCGGCCCCCACCAGCTCGGCGATCGACCCCTGGGCGCGCATCTCATCCACCGACGATGTCACGACGCGCGGCTGCTCCGAGTTCAGCACGATGAACTGGTCGGGATGGAACGAGAAGCGGACGTCGTGCGCCTGGGCCAGAGCACCCGCGGCGCGGAAGGCGGCCGTGATGGACCCGTCGTCGTCGAGGTCGGCGAGGGCGTACCCACTCACCGGATGCGTGGTGAGCGGCAGGATCTGGCTGTTGATGCGGAACGCACCGATCCCGAGCTCCGTGCAGCGGCGTACCGCGGCAGCGAGCGAGGCGGCGTTGTCGCGCGCGATGGAGGCGAGGTATTCGCGAGCGACCACGGGTGCCAGCCCGCTCACGTAGCGGTGCGTGGCTGTGCGAAAGCTGATCGGCGCGTCGAGGAACTGGCAGCAGAGGCCCCACCGGCTCGCCGGCGGCGGCGGGGCGGTGTCTGGACTGACGAATGCTGGCTTCGACTTGCGTGCGGGCACGTGACTGACTCGGGGGCGGCGGACGGACGGCGGCCCCGGTAGCGCACGGGGTGGGCCAGCGTCATGCCGAAGGCGGCGTGGGGGGAGCGTCCGACGGAGGCGGCGCGACGCACGATGGGCCGGATGCGCCATCGCGCATCCGGCCCATCGTGAACGAGCGGAAGGCAGGTCCGGACCGCGGTACTACTGGACCGTGACGGTGCCCTTCATGTTCATCGCCGCGTGCGGCGTGCACTGGTAATCGTACTTGCCCGCCGGGACGTTGGCGAAGGAGATCGTGTAGGTCTCGTTCGGCTGCATCAGCATGGGGCTGGAATCCTCACCCATCTTCTGGCCGGGCATGTTGGCGTTCAGCTGGGCCTTGGCGGTCGCGTCGGTCACGTTGAGGAACGCGACGTTGTGCGGTCCGCCGGAGACCATGATCCACTTGATGGCATCGCCCGCCTTGATGGTGATGTTGGCCGGCTCGAACTTATAGCCGGTCGCGTCGCCGATCATCTTGACTTCGTGGGTGGTGCCGGTGGCCGGGGCCGCGGCGACCGAGCCCGTGGCGGCGCCGGCGGCCGGCGTCGTCGTGGCGGTCGTGGTGGTGCTGTTGGTGGTCGCGGTCGCGCCCGCGCCCATTGCCGCGCTGTCCGTCGACGACTTCTGCTCGCCGCCGCAGGCGCCGAGAACTGCCGCGCTCGCGAGGAGCGTGATACCGTAGTAACGCATTGCTGAATGCCTCCAAAAACTGATCGTGGGTTGCTCGGCGGGGCCCCGTCGAGCATTGTGAATTTATTCACAAGGCGGTTGCCGCGCAATTCGCCGCGGTGAAATTCTCGGCAGCGCGCTCGACCGCAGGAGCGGTCCGATCGACGCGTCGGGGCGACGGCCGACGCTTGGACAAGCGCCCCACAGCGTTGACCGCTCCCCGGACCTCTCGTTAGGTTGCGCCTCATGTCGCGCATCCGCACCCGTCACCATCACGTGCATCATCACCACGGCCCGACGGGCTGGGGCGACGCGCGCGTGCTCGGGTAAGCGACAAGCTTTCCACCCGGCGCACCAGCCGGTCGGCTCACAGCCCGTCCACCCGGACGGGCTTTTTTGTTGCCGGCCAGTTGGTAATTGGTAGCTGGTTCCAGCTACGAGCCACCACGCGCGCCGGCGCCGCACTCACCGCACTCCGCTCCGCATGCTCCGCATCGCACTACCGAACAAGGGCCGCCTCTCCGAGGAAGCCCGCGAGCTGTTCACCGACGCCGGTCTCGAGATCCGCGCTGCCGGTCCGCGCGCGCTCACCGCATCGCTCGGCGGGGAGTTCCAGGCGCTGTTCGTGCGCGCGCAGGACATCCCCGAGTTCGTCGCCGACGGCGCGGCTCACGCCGGGGTCACCGGGTTCGACCTGATCCGCGAGTCGGGGCGCGCGCTCGACGAGCTGGCCGACCTCCAGTTCGGCCGCTGTCGGCTCGCCGTCGCGGCGCGCGAGGACAGCGGCGTCACCACGCTCGAGCACGTGCGCGACGGCATGCGCGTCGCCACGGTGTTTCCCCGCATCACCGCCCAGTTCTTCGCCGACCGCGGACAGCGGATCGAAGTCGTGCCCGTGTCGGGCGCGGCGGAGATCGCACCGCACATCGGCATCGCGGACGTGATCGTGGACCTGGTGTCGACCGGCTCCACGCTGCGCGTGAACGGACTGCACGAGGTGGCGACGGTGCTCGAATCCTCGACGCGTCTCATCAGCACACCGACGGTGCGCGCCGATCCGGCCCGCGCCCGGGCGCTCGACGAACTGGTGGCCGCCCTGGGCAGCGTGATCGCGGCGCGCGGAAAGCGGTACGTGATGGCGAACGTCCCGCGCGCCCGGCTCGAG
>JBBQYZ010000419.1:0-4073 GCA_038208205.1 Gemmatimonadales bacterium
CGATCAACGTCGGATTGTACGTCAGGAACGGCGCGATGAACTGGGATGCCTTCCGAACGGACATCGCGCTGAGCACGCACTTTCTCGACAACATCATCGACGTCAACAAGTCCCCGCTGGCCGAGATCGACACCCTCTCCAAGCGCATCCGCCGCATCGGGCTCGGCGTGATGGGATTTGCCGACGCGCTCATCCGGCTCGGCATCGCCTACGACACACCGGACGGCGTGGAGTTCGGCCGCAAGGTGATGGCGTTTCTCGACGTCGAGTCCAAGAAGGAAAGCGAGCGCCTCGCCAACGAGCGCGGACCATTTCCCGAGTGGGCGCGCTCCATCTGGGGCCCCGATGAGACCTGCGCGCGCGACGAAAGCGGTGCCCGCCTCCGCCCCATGCAGATGCTCCGCAACTGCAACGTCACCACCGTGGCGCCCACCGGCACCATCTCGATCATCGCCGGCTGTTCCTCCGGGCTCGAACCCATCTTTGCCGTTGCCTTCATGCGCAATCAGGCCGGCGTGATGATGCCTGACGTCAACGAGGACTTCGTCGGGATCGCCAAGAAGGAGGGCTGGTACAGCCCGGGACTCATGGAGGCGATCGCGAAGGAGGGGCACGTCAACTTCCCCGAGATCCCCGCCCGCTGGCAGCGCGTGTTCGTCACCGCCAACGTGATCCCGGCGGAGTGGCACGTGCGCATGCAGGCCGCTTTCCAGGAGCACTGCGACTCGGCCATCAGCAAGACCACCAACTTCGCGCACACCGCGACCGTCGAGGACGTGCGGGCGATCTACGAGCTCGCGTACGACATGAAGTGCAAGGGTGTGACCGTGTACCGCGATGGCTCCCGTGACGCCCAGGTGCTCAGCACGGGCGCCACGGAGAAGGCCGCCGCGAAGCGCGCCGAGCCCGCGCCGTCGAGCGAGAGCCGCCGCGAGGTCGGTCAGCTGATGGGACAGATGGCCGAGCGGGATGTCGAGATCGAGCGCCTGAAGAAGGCGCTGTACGACGCCGAGTCGGAGACGCTGCAGCGTCGCGCCAAGCGCGCGCGTCCCGACCGGCTGCGCAGCACCAGCATTCGCAAGGAGACACCGCTCGGCACGATGTTCGTCCACCTCACCGAGGACGACCGCGCCCAGCCCTTCGAGGTGTTCGTCACGCTCGGCAAGGCGGGCGGCTCGGCGATGGCCGACGCTGAGGCGATGGGGCGCCTGATCTCGTTGGCGCTGCGCTCGGGCATCCCGCTGATGGAAGTGCACCGCCAGCTGCGCGGCATCTCGTCCGATCGCGCCGTGGGGCTCGGACCGAACAAGGTGCTGTCCGTTCCGGATGCGATCGGGTTGGCGCTCGAGGAATGGTGGCGGGATCGGACCCTCGGCGTGCAGGGGGATCTGTTGCCGGGCGGCGTGCAGCCGTCGGCACGGACTCCGGCATCGGAGCCGGTCGTGGCACGGGCGCCGACGTCGGGCCCGGCGGGCGAGCAGCCCGAGCTCGGCTTCGACGTGTACAA
Organism: Gemmatimonadales bacterium; assembly: GCA_038208205.1. Lineage (GTDB taxonomy): Bacteria > Gemmatimonadota > Gemmatimonadetes > Gemmatimonadales > Gemmatimonadaceae > AG11. Next base: position 1,508 of record JBBQYZ010000419.1, read on the forward strand.
TGGCGGTGCAACATTCATGGGCACCTGCCCGGACTGCGGGTCGCAGCTCGAGTACGCGGAAGGGTGCGTGAAGTGTCACGTGTGCGGGTTCAGCGAATGCGGGTGAGCGAGCGGCGCTCGGCGGAGCGTCGGGACCGGGCGACTGCCTCGGCCTTCTCTTTTGCGGCGTGACGCAGCCGCGTGATGGCGCGCGTCGGAGTGGATGGGGACATGGTTCGACCATTTCCGTGAGATCGAATGGTCGAGATCATTCCGAGCGTCGTGCTCGATGCGCCCGCCGATCCTGCTCGGCGGTTTCGTCTGCTCGAGCTCGTCCGGCGTCGCCTGCGTGAACGGCGGTACAGCCGGCGGACCGAGGAGGCGTACGTCTTCTGGATCCGGCGATACGTCGTGCACCACGGGCGACGCCACCCGAGAGAGCTCGGTGCGGACGAGGTGCGGGCATTCCTGTCGCATCTGGCCGCGGAGGCGCGCGTCGCGGCCTCCACACAGAATCAGGCGTTGGCGGCACTGCAGTTTCTCTATGGCCGCGTGCTCGACCGGCCGCTCGGCGCAGTCGAGGGCATCACCCCGGCGCGGCGATCGCAGCACGTACCCGTCGTGCTGTCGCAGCGGGAGGTTCGCGCGCTGCTCGATCGTCTTTCCGGGCCCGTGAAACTGTGTGGCGCGCTGATGTACGGAAGCGGGCTGCGCCTACTGGAAGCACTGGCGCTCCGGGTCAAGGACGTCGATCTGGATCGGTTCGAGATCCTCGTGCGAAACGGGAAGGGGGGCAAGGATCGCCGCACGCCGCTCGCGCAGACGCTCGCGCCGGAGTTGCAGCGGTGGCTCGTCGTGCGCGAACAGCGGTTCCGCGACGACGTGCGGCGCCGCACCGGCACCGGGGGGCTCTCCGAGCCATTGCTCCGGAAGCTGCCGTCGGCTCGGTTCGACTGGGCCTGGCAATACGTCTTCCCGGCGGGGAGAACCACCGTGGACGCGAACGGGCTCCGCGTTCGGCATCATCTGCACGAATCCGTCATTCAGCGTGCGGTCAAGGACGCCGCGGCAGGTGCCGGCCTCACCAAGCGGGTGACCTGTCATTCCCTGCGGCACTCTTTCGCCACGCATCTGCTGGAGTCCGGCGCCGACATCCGGACCGTGCAGGAGCTGTTGGGTCACTCAGATGTACGAACGACGATGATCTACACGCACGTGCTGAACCGTGGTGGACTGGGCGTACGGAGTCCAGGGGACAGTCTGTAGGAGTCTAGGGACACTCTGAAAAAAGGCTCTTGCCTCGGAGTGTAAACGATGCGGTATTGGCGCGCGACTCGAGCCGACGAGCGGGACGATGAGCGAGCAGCACACCTTTGCGGGCTTGGCGTGGGCGGGTAAGAAGAAGACCACGCGCCGTGAGCATTTCCTCAGCGAGATGGAGCGCGTGATTCCGTGGCGCGAGATGCTCCAGGTGATCGCCCCGCATTATCCCGCTCCGCTCCGGGGCCGGCCGCCGATCTCGCTCGAACGGATGCTGCGCATCTATTTTGTCCAGCAGTGGTTCGCGCTCTCCGATCCCGCGGCCGAGGACGCGCTCTACGACAGTGAGTCGATCCGGCGGTTCGTCGGCATCGAGCTGGGCGAGGAGGCGGTGCCGGACGAGACGACCATCTGCCGGTTCCGGCACCTGCTGGAAGCGCATCAGCTTCCCGAGCAACTCTTCACGCTCGTGCGTGGCCTGTTGGACGCGCGCGGGCTCTTGCTGAAGGCGGGCACCATTGTCGACGCCACCATTGTGAGCGCGCCGAGCTCGACGAAGAATGCGACCGGGAGGCGCGATCCCGAGATGAAGCAGGTGCGGAAGGGGAAGGAATGGTACTTCGGCATGCGGGTGCACGTGGGAACCGATCGCCGGGGCGTGGTCCATTCGCTCACCACCACCGATGCGGCTGCGAGCGAGATCAACCAGCTGCCGCACCTGGTGCACGGAGAGGAACGCGCGCTCTATGGCGACCGGGCGTACTGGAGCGAGACCGACCGGCAAGCGTGTGAGGCCGCGGGGATCAAGTACCGGATGAATCGCCGCGGCACCGCTCACCATCCCATCTCGGAGCGCTGGCGGCAGATCAATCGGGCCCGTTCGTCGGTGCGGGCGCGCGGCGAGTTCGCTTTCCAGGTGGTGAAGTGCCAGTGGAAGTTCACGAAGGTACGATACCGGGGTCTCGCCAAGAACACGGCGCAGATCTTCACCCTCTTCACGTTGGCGAATCTGTTCCTGGTGCGGCACCGATGGCGGACCGCATAGGGCGGCGTGTCTCCGCGAGCGCCGTCGGCGCCGCGGAGCCACCGGAGTACAGCGGCACACGGCGCATTTGAGCCGCCGCCGCCGACACGCCAATCCGTAACTGCTCCTCGACAACCCGGAATCCTCTTAAACCGCCATACTTCAGAGTGTCCCTAGGGGCGGCTCCCTCGGGTATCACGCACTGGTTTGGTCTGCAGTTCCGCTGACGGCCAGAAGGTGCTGGTCGAGACGATATTCACGACGCTTCGGCAACCATCCCGCAAAGCCGCTCGCCCATGCCTC
>JBBQYZ010000420.1:0-4062 GCA_038208205.1 Gemmatimonadales bacterium
GGTCGGTAGGTCGGTAACGCATGAAGGGCACACCGAAGTGATTCCGGTGTGCCCCTTGTCGTTCTGACCTACCGACCTGTCGACCTCCGTCCCTCTCAGCCGAACCACTCCCGCGGACAGTCGCGCTGCTGGTGGGCGGCATCGAGCACCCATTGCTGCGTCGCGGCGTCGGTGATTTCCGTCGGAACGCGGTCGAACCAGAGGGAGGCCTGCTGGGCGTCGCCGACGCGCCGCCACAGCTCACCGACGAGATAGGTCAGCACCGCGCGCTCTTCGCGCGTCACGCCGTCGAAGCTGGTGAGGGCGTCGGCGAACTTCCACGCCGCCTTACGCCGGAAAAACCGCTCCGCCTCGGTGTCCCCCTCGTCCACGCAACACCAGGCCGCGCGCAGCAGCAGGTCTGCTACGTGACGCACGTCGAGGGCCTGCCACTCCGCCACCTTTGCCGCGGCCTCGTACTTCTCCGAGCCGGCGACCGTCGTGGTCGAGAGTTGCGGGGCGAGCTCGTTCCATACGTGTTCGCGCAGCCCGGGGGAAACGTCCGCCTCCTCGGTGAAGTCGCGCTCTGCGCCGGAGTAGCCGCAGCGGTTGCACATGTGGATGAGGTAGGGCAAGGGCTGCTCACCGGCGGCGCGCTCGTGGAAGTCCGTGCGCTTCCCGCCGAACGAGTTCGTCGAGGTCACCTGCTTGGACTTGAAGCGCGTGTCGCAAATCGGACAGCGCAGCTCGATCTGTGTGAGCGTCGTCATGCCTCGTCTCCAGCCTCTAGACGTCCTGCCCCTGCGATCATCATGGGAAAGAAGCGTGCCAGCCGCATTCGCACTGCCGGTCGACCCGGAAGCGCACTGCGTCCGACCATCTGTCTGTAGCGCATGAACAACGCCGCACATGTCTCTTGTTGCGGTCACCAGTCACGGCTATCATTCCGCGCGTCCGAACGCCCGCTCTCGGTACGCCGTCACGCGACGTCCGCCGCGTCGCCCTCCTGCAGGTCGCTTCCCGGTCGAATGCTGATCAACCTGCTGCCAGATTTTTTTGCCGTTCTCGATAGCACCGATCGCGTCGCCGCTTACCAGCGCTACTACACCGCCCACCGCCGCCTCCTCGAGCCCTACTGGCACAATTACGTCGTCGACCCTGACGGGCCGCACTTCGCCGACGTCGTCCGCGCCACCGTCCTCGCCGACCGTACCGATCTGCGCGAGATGCTCGATCGCACCGACGTCGTGGCGCTCGCTCGGGCGACCGAGCAGCGGTGCGCGAAGTTGCTCGAGCAGGACGTGGATGTGGACGTGGTGCTCATGGTGGGTGTCGGAGCCGCGAACGCCGGCGAGCTGGTCGTGGACGGACGGGCGATCGCCTTCGCCTGCCTCGAACACTTCACCTCCGTCGCGAACCCCGATACCCAGGGCCTTGGGCTCGATCCCGAGCTCCTTCCGCTCTGGCTCGCGCACGAGATCGCCCACGGCATTCGCTATACCTCCCCGACGAGCCGCAGCGAGCTCCGCACGCTGGTCGAGGGGGCGAGCGGCTACTACTCGTATTGGGACACCGGCCGCCAGGCGCCGTTGCGCGAGCTGCTGATGAATGAAGGGTTGGCCGTGCATGCGTCGCAGGTGATCAGTCCGGGGCATGCCGCGTGGGAGTACTTCGGCTTCGGACGCCGCCAGTACGCACGCGTCCGTGAGCTCGAATCTGTCATTGGACGTGCCGTCGTCGAGGATCTCGACCGCGCGGGATTGGGCCTTCGGTTGCGCTACCTGTCCGGCGGGATGAGCGACGAGGCACGCACGGTGGACCGTTACGTCCTGCCCGAGCGCAGCGGTTACTTCCTGGGGGCGCGTCTCGTGGAGTCGGCCATCGAGGAGCGCGGCATGGCATGGGCAGTGCGCGCCAGCGCCGGTGAGCTGGCCCAACTCGCCCGGACGACGGCCGCGACGGCGTAGCGCGTGGTCCGCATCGCCGTTTGCATGGCCGCTCGGCAACTCACGGGGTCTCCTCACGGGGCCTCGCTACTTCCCGACGCAGAACCGGCGAAAGACGGTGTCCAGCACGTCGTCGGTCTCCACGATTCCGATCATTCCGGCCAACGCGTCCGCCGCCGAGCGGACGTGCGTGGCGGCGACACTGGCCGGCAGCGCGTCCAGCCGCCACGCCTCGGCGAACGACCGCAGCTCGCGCACGGCCTCGGTCACCGCGACCCGGTGTCGTGCGCTGGTCAGCGCGGGCGCGTCGAGGGCTGAAGTCCCGTGCGCCGCGGCGAGCCTGTCCTCGATCAGGGCGACGAGCTCCGCCAGCCCCCGGCCGGTGATGGCGCTGACCCGCACGTCGGCCGTCATTATTGATCCTGGTGATACTATATCGGCCTTCGTCCCGACCATCACCATCGGCGCCGTCGTCCGCCCCCGGACCGCTGCCGCTACCGCGCCAAGCGAGTCGTCCGAATCGCCGCAGGCGAGCACCACGGCGGACTGGCCGAGGTAGCGTTCCGACGTCTCGATGCCGAGCCGCTCCACCACGTCCGTGGTCTCCCGGATTCCTGCCGTGTCCACCAGGCGCAACGGCCATCCCGGCAGATCGAGCACTGCCTCGATCGCGTCACGCGTCGTGCCGGGTACCGCGGTGACGATCGCCCGCGCCTCACCGAGCAGGGCGTTGAACAGCGCTGACTTGCCGACGTTGGGCGCGCCCGCCAGGACCACGAGCGCGCCATCGTGAACGAGTGCCCCCCGAGCGGACGTCGCCAGCAACCCTTCGAGCGCTTCGATCAGGGCGTCCGCCGCGGTGCTGATCCGCGCCCGGGGGACGGGTCCGTCATCCTCCTCCGGGAAGTCGATGTCGTACGCGAGCAGGGCCTCCAGTGCCAGGACGTGGTCGCGGAGCTCCGCGATGCGGCACGAGAGGCCTCCGTCGAGCTGCCTGAGCGCGGCACGGTGGGCCGCCGTGCTTCGCGCCTCGGTCAGGTCGCCGATCGCCTCCGCCTGCAGGAGGTCCAGCTTGCCGTTGAGCAGCGCCCGCCGGGTGAACTCTCCGGGTGCGGCCTCGCGCGCGCCGGCTTGCACGAGTGCCGCAGCGACCACCACGGGCGCCACCAGGCCTCCGTGCGTCGAGAGCTCGAGCAGATCTTCCCCGGTAAAGGAGTGTGGGGCCACGTACATGGTCGCGACGACGTCGTCGATCGTCTGCCCCGCGTCGTCGCGCATCACGCAGTGGGTGGCACGGCGCGCGGTCAGCGGTGACGGATGGAGCAGCCGACGCGCCAACGCCGGCACGGCTGGTCCGCTCACGCGCACCATGGCCAGAGCAGCACGGCCGGAAGCCGTCGCGATCGCCACGATCGTGCTGTCGTCCCCCACGACCGTGGCGAGAGCGGCGAACGAAAGCGCCGCAGGCGGAGGGCGGTGCTCCTCCCTCACGCTCGCGCGGCGTGGCCCAGCGTGAGCGAGTGTCCGGGTTCGATGACATGCACCTGCTTACGCCGCTCGTAGCTGCCCAGCTGCGTACGGAGACGGTCGATCGCGTCGTGCGCCGTTGCCGTCACGTGGCGGAAGGTGCCCCAATGGTAGGGCATCATCGCTCGCGCGCGCAGGGTTTCGAACAACGCGATGGCGTCCTCCCCCGTCAGGTGTCCACGACGGAAGCCCGGCTTCCACACCGGCGCCCAGCCGATGGGCAGCAGCGCGACGTCGAGCTCGCGTCCAGCGGTCCAGAGCACCCGCTCCACGAGCGCGTGCGTGGTCGTCGTCAGCGCGGTGTCGCCAGCGAAGAAGATGCTTTCGTCATCGGTCTCGAGGAGATACATGTTCGCCGCGCTCCTCCAACGGTCGAAGCCATAGCGGTTGCCCCGGTGGGTCGCACGCTCGGCATGTACCCGGAGCGACGTGGAGCCGACGGCGACCTGCTGGCCCGGCTCGAGCGGCTGAAGGCTGTCCTGGCGGCTGAGGGGTTGTTCGAGCCGGGTCGCAAACGGCCGCTGCCGTTCCTGCCGCGGACCGTCGGGCTGGTCTGCGGACGCGGCTCGGCGGCCGAGCGCGACGTGCTGGAGAACGCGCGCCAGCGGTG
>JBBQYZ010000421.1:0-4060 GCA_038208205.1 Gemmatimonadales bacterium
GGGGGATCAACGCGCCGCCACGACGATCGTCGAGCGGCACGCCGACGCCCTCGCTCGTTTCGTCGCCAGCGCGGGCGGGAGGGGCGACGTGCAGGAGCTGGTTCAGGACACGTTCGTCCGTGCCTTCGGTTCACTCGAGAGCTTTCGCGGCGAGAGCTCGCTGCGTACCTGGCTGTTCACGATCTCGCGTCGGCTGCTCCTCGACCGGCGCCGCAGCGAGCGCCGCCGCGGCGAGCAGGTGGATGTGCATGACGCCGACGTCCGGACGGAGTTCGACGCGCTCGACGGTCTCCTCGCCGAGGAGACCGCACGCCGGCTCGCGGATGCGGTGGCACGCCTCACCCCGACCCAGCGCGAGGTGTTCGCCTTGCGAGTGAGCGAAGGGATGTCGTACAAGGAGATCGCCGATGCGGTCGGCACGACGGACGGCGCGGCACGGGTGCACTACCACAACGCGATGCGCGCCATCAAGGAGTTCCTCGATGATTGACTGTCCGAACGGCGACGTCCGCGACCTTTTGCCCGACCTCCTCCACGACCGGCTTCCGCCGGCGCACGGGGAGATCGTGCGGGCGCATGTGGACACCTGTGCTCTCTGCCGCGACGAGTTGGCGCTTTTGCAATCGCTCCGCGCGTCCATGCGGCGGGCGCCCCTGATCAACGTCGAGCCGATCGTGGCCGCGCTGCCCGTGCCGGGAGCCGCGCGTGCTCCACGGTGGTTCGGCGCGGTGGCGTGGCGCGCCGCGGCCGCAGCGCTCGTGGTCTCCGTCGGTGCCACGACGCTCGCGGTCGTGCAGCGTCAGTCGGACGTGGCTCCCGTGTCGATGGCCTCCCGGCCGGTGCTGACGGGCGGCGCGCGGGTTCCCTCCACCGCGCCACCCGTCACGAACCCCGCGCTGACCGCACCTCGCGAGCTGGCCGTTGCCAGCAGTTCGGTGAGCGACCTGACCGACGGGGAGCTTGCCACGCTTCTCGGCGAGATCGAAACGCTGGACGTGATTCCGTCCGTCGAGGTGGAGAGTGTCCCCTCCGACGACGCGCCCGTGCGGCAGTCGGGCGGCGAATGATTCGCCGAGCGATCACCGTCGCCGCACTCTGTCTGCCGCTCCTGACGCTGGTGGCCGACGGGCAGGGCGCCCCACGGCCCGGTCCGGCCCGCCGTTCCCAGCTCGAGCAGCAGCTGCGGCAGCGCCTCTGGCGAGTCGCGCAGCAGCGTGTCGGACTCACGGAGGATCAGATGAGCCGCCTGCAGGCGACCACGGAGAAGTTCGATCCCCGTCGGCGCGCGCTCGTCAGTGAGGAGCGCCAGCAGCGGACGATCTTGCGCACGGAGATCCTGGCCGACACTCGCGCGGATCAGGGCAGGGTGGCCGCGGCGCTCGACCGCTTGCTGCAGCTGCAGCGAGCGCGGCTCGATCTCCAGACCGAGGAGCAGCGCGCCTTCGCATCCTTCATGACACCGGTCCAGCGCGCCAGATACGCGGCGCTGCAGGAGCAGTTGCGGCGGCGTGCCGATGACCTCCGTCGGCAGCGTGCGGATTCGGGAATGCGACGGCGACTGCGTTGAGCCGCGCGGACCCGGCGGCTACATTCGTTCCTGTGGCCCGGGTGGCGGAATCGGTAGACGCAGGGGACTCAAAATCCCCCATCCTTCGGGATATACGAGTTCGAGTCTCGTCCCGGGTATTGTCGAGGAAGCAGTAAGTCCCACGCGGCGCTGAACTCGCTTCATGGCGACTCGGCGGCCTCGTGCTTGCAGGCTGTCCTCGCACTCACCTATCAGCCTCTGGGAGGACATCATGAAAACCATCACGAGAGGATCGCTCGCCCTGAGCTTCGCCCTCGCGGCCGCGGCGTGCGGCGTGAAGAGCAAGACGACCGACGTCAGTCCGTCGCTGTCGCGAAGCCCGACCTGCGAGAATGCGGTGACGGTGTTCGACGGACGCGCCGACGTCTCGAGCAGCTATTACGAGCTCGCGTGGATCCAGGTCGAGGGCAACTCCGTCTGGACCACCGACAATCAGTTGCGCGACAAGATGAAGAAGCGCGCGTCAGAGGTCGGCGCCAATGGACTCATCGCGAACCCGGTCCAGCAGAACAAGACGGGCGTCAACGTGCTCGGGGAAGCGGTGGGCGCAGGGAGCGCGACCGCCAAATCGAGCGGCCTGGCGATCTGGATTCCCAGCGAGAATGATCGAACCAGGCTCGCCTGCGGAACTCGATGATCCGTTCCGCACCGTGAACGCGAAGGGCACCCGCTCCGGGTGCCTTTCGCGCGCTGTGGGCCATCGAGATGGTGGCCGGGCCGTTCACCCCGCGCGCTGCAGCAGGCTGCGCACCCGGGTACAGAGGTCGGCTCTGTTCACCGGCTTGGTCAGAAATTCCGCCGCGCCCGCACTGAGGCCGTGGGTCCTCGAGCTCCGATCATCGAGCGCCGAGAGTATGACGATCGGGATGTGGGCGCTGGCCGGGTCGTCCTTGATCTTCGCCGCAACCTGATAGCCGTTCATGCCCGGCATCATGATGTCCAGGACGATGAGGTCGGGCGGGCGCTGCGCGACCATCGCCAGCGCCTCCGCTCCGCTCGTCGCGGTGTCGAGCGCATAACCTTCCGCGCCGAGCATCACCTCGAGCAGCTGCCGATTGGCGCGTTCGTCGTCCACGATGAGGATACGCCTCGGCGAACCGCCGGCGTCGGCCGATGACTGCGTCATGCCGGGACGAGGTGGGCCGTGATCACGGCGAGGAATTCCTTGTATCGCATCGGCTTGCCGATGTAGCCATCGCACCCGGCGGCTCGGATGCGCTCCTCGTCGCCCTTCATCGCGAGCGCAGTCAGGGCGACGACGGGGATGGCGCGTGTCGTGTCGTCCCGCTTCAGCTGCATCGTGGCCTCGAGGCCATCCATGCCCGGGAGCTGGATGTCCATCAGGATCAGGCTCGGTTGCGCTTCGCGCGCCAACATCAGGCCGGCCTCGGCGTTCGTCGCGCTGAGCACGTGATGTCCTACGGATTGAAGAAGGAACACCGCCAACGTCATGTTGGCCGGGTTGTCCTCAACGATAAGTACCGTCGCCATCTCAGGCGACCGTGGAACGGCCGGACATCGCGCGCCGGACCTCGATGGCGAAGCGGTCGTCGTCGAACACGCTCTTTTCCGCGATGGCCGTCACGTGCCCGCTCAGCCGTAGCCGATCCTCCTCCGTCAGCTGTTCTGCCGTGACCACAAGGATCGGGATCCTCGCCGTATCGGGATTCCCCGCGAGTGCCGCCACGACGTCGAAGCCGCTCATGTCCGGCATCATCAGATCGAGCACCAGCAGATCGGGGCGCTCCGCGCGGGTCATCTCGATCGCCTGCTGTCCGCTGTATGCGCACAACACCGTCGTGGCCAGGCCTCGGATCCGCCCCGCGATCAGCTCCACGGCGGACGCGTCGTCGTCGACGACGAGAACCTTCAACGTCTGAGGCGCGCTCCGCGGGAACAGGCGAAGCTCCACGAGCGATGCGTACAGCTCTTCGCGGGAGACGGGTTTCTGGACGACTGCGGACGCCCCGAGCGCGAAGCCTTTCTTGCGGTCGGCGACGATGGAGATGATCACGACCGGGATGGCGCCGAGCAAAGGCATCTTCTTGAGGCGCGCGAGAAATTCCCACCCGTCCATCTTCGGTAGCATGATGTCCAGCGTGATCAGCGCCAACGGCTGCTTGATCGCGACGACGAGCGCGGCCTCCGCCGAGGCGGCGTGCAGCACGGTGAAGCCCTGCGCCTCCAGCTGGACGCGAATCAGGTCGGCCGACTTGGGATCGTCTTCCACCACCAGCGCAGTTCGTCCCACGGACCTCGGCTCGGGACGGGAGACGATCGGGACGCCCGTCGGGGTGAGCGCGCGTTGATCGGGCGCCCGCAGGGGCAGCCAGACCGTGAACCGGGAGCCGGTTCCCACCTCGCTCTCCACGGCCACCGTCCCGCCGTGCAGTTCGGCCAGCAGCTTCACCATCGCCAGCCCCAGCCCGGTGCCCTCGAACTTCCGCGCCAGGCCGCTGTCGATCTGGCTGA
>JBBQYZ010000422.1:0-4056 GCA_038208205.1 Gemmatimonadales bacterium
TGACGGCGTCCCCCTGGGCGGCGCGCTGCTCGGCGACGTCGGGATCGAAGACCGCCATCCCGGAGGCGGCGCCGGGGCTGGCAGGGAGGCCGACCGCGATGGGCGTCGCGTGCGCGGACGGATCGATGATCGGGTGGAGCAGCTGGTCGAGCTGGTCGGCGGGCACACGCAGCACGGCCGCACGCTCGGTGATCATCCCCTCGGTGACCATCTCGGTGGCGATGCGGACTGCGGCCGCCGCGGTCCGCTTGCCATTGCGAGTCTGAAGCAGATAAAGCTTTCCCCGCTCGACCGTGAACTCGATGTCCTGCATGTCGCAGTAATGCCGCTCCAGCCGGTCCTGCGTGACGAGCAGCTCCTCGTACGCCCCCGGCAGCCGCTGCGCCATCTCGTCGATGCTGAGCGGCGTGCGGATGCCCGCCACGACATCTTCGCCCTGGGCGTTGACGAGGAACTCGCCGTAGAACGTTCGCTCCCCCGTGCTGGGATTGCGCGTGAAGGCTACGCCGGTGCCTGAGTCGTCGCCCAGGTTGCCGAACACCATGCTCACGACGTTGACGCCCGTGCCTAGATCGTCAGCGATGTTGGCGTGGCGGCGGTAATCCACTGCCTTCTTGAGGGTCCACGATTTCCAGACCGCCTCGATGGCGCCCCAGAGCTGTTCCAGCGGCTCCATCGGAAACGGCTGGCCGGTAGTGGCCCGCACCACGGACTTGTACTCCTCGACCAGGTTGCGGAGCAGCTCCTCGCCGAGCTCGGAATCCGACTGCACGCCTGCCATCAGCCGTTTCGACGACAGCATCTGCTCGAAGCTGTGGTGCGGTACGCCCAGGACGACATCGCCATACATCTGGATGAAGCGGCGGTAGGAATCGTAGGCAAAACGCGCGTTGCCGCTGGCTCGCGCGAGACCGGTCACGGTGCGGTCGTTGAGCCCGAGATTGAGAATCGTCTCCATCATTCCCGGCATCGAGAAGGGCGCGCCGCTCCGGACCGAGACGAGCAGGGGGTTCTCGGGATCGCCGAATCGCTTGCCACTCACTGTTTCCAGGCGCGCGAGATTGGCTGCCACCTCGGCACGCAGCCGGTCGGGAACCGTTCGGTCGCGCAGATACGCGATGCACACGTCGCAGGAGATGGTGAATCCAGGTGGCACGGGCACGCCGAGGTTCGTCATCTCGGCCAGGTTCGCCCCCTTCCCGCCGAGGACCGCCTTCATGTCCTTCGTGCCCTCGGCTTCTCCGTTCCCGAAGAAGAATGTCGTCTGGTCAGTCATCGGTCGCGGGTAACCGGTCATGAGTTGTGGCGCAGATGCAGCCCGAGTCGCGCGTCACGGGTGCATCGGCCGATGAAACGACGAGAATGAACGGCGCACCCGGCGACCTCACCGCCGATGGAACATCCATTCATTCCGCGTTCACCACTGACGACTGACGGCGCCGAATCAGCACCCGCAGCCATGCCGGAGCTTGTCCGGGTCCGTGGGTGGCGGGGTCGGATAGTCTCCGGAGAAGCAGGCATGGCAAAACCCATGCGGACCACCAGGCACGGATTGCAGCATGCCATCGAGCGAGAGGTAGCCGAGCGAGTCGACCCCGAGGGACGTGCGGATTTCCTCGAGGGTGTTGTTGGCGGCGATCAGCTCGTCGCGGCTCGGCGTGTCGATACCGTAGTAGCAGGGGCCCGTGACTGGAGCGGAGCTCACTCGCATGTGCACCTCGGTCGCTCCCGCAGCTCGAACGAGCTGAACGAGGCCGCGAGTCGTGGTCCCGCGGACGATCGAGTCGTCCACCATGACGACGCGCTTCCCCTGGAGCACCTCGCGGACCGCGTTGTACTTCAGCCGTACCTTGGCATCGCGTGTCGCCTGCGTGGGCTGGATGAAGGTACGCCCCACGTAATGGTTGCGGATGAGCGCCAGCTCGTAGGGCAGTCCACTCTCCTCGGCGTATCCCATCGCGGCGGAGTTGGACGAATCGGGAACGCTGAAGACGAGGTCCGCGCCCGTCGCCGGACACTCGCGCGCGAGCCGCTGGCCGAGCGTGCGCCGCGCGCGGTCCACCGATCCGCCGAAGATGCGGCTGTCTGGCCGCGCGAAGTAGACGTGCTCGAAGACGCATCGACGAAGCTCCTTTGGCTCGAGCGGGAAGCTCGACCGCTCGCCGGCATCGTCGACGGCGAAGATCTCGCCCGGCGCGATGTCGCGCTCGTACGTCGCGCCCACGATGTCGAGCGCGCAAGTCTCCGACCCGAAGACCGGCGCGCCGTTGAGGCGCCCCATGACGAGCGGCCGCCAGCCGCGGGGGTCACGGGCGGCGAGCAGGGTATCGCCGAGCACGATCAGGATGCTGTAGGCGCCCTCGACCCCTCGCAACGCGTCGGCCAGCCGATCTTCCGGCGCGACGGCGGCGGAGCGCGCGAGCCGGTGCACGATCACCTCGGAGTCCATCGACGAGGCAAAGATCGACCCCTGATCCTCGAGCTCCATGCGGAGCTCCCCCGCGTTCGTGAGGTTGCCATTGTGCGCGAGCGCGATGTGACCGCCGCGCGAGCTGACGAGCACCGGCTGCGCATTCTCGATCGTGGACGAGCCGGCGGTGCTATAACGCGTGTGTCCGATGGCCATCGTGCCCTGAAGCGCGTCGAGCTGCGGATCGGGCATGTCAGACACGAGACCCATGCTGCGAACCCCTCGCGCCGAGCCGCTGCCGTCAACGGCCACGATGCCCGCGGATTCCTGACCGCGGTGCTGAAGCGAATACAGTCCGAGCTTGGTGAGCGCCACCGACTCGGGGAGGCCGCGAACGCCGAAGATGCCGCACATGTCCGCTACACCACCGAGTCCGAGACGAGCGCTACATCCTGTGCGGACGCCGTGCGCTGCATGATGCGAGGGATGGCTTCGTGATAGGCCTCGGCGAGCTGCGCGACGGAAGCGCGGATGCCGCGATCACCCACCACGATGCGAAGATACCCGCTCGATGCGCGCACCGTTCCGATCACCGTCGCAGGGACGCCATGTCGCCGCGCGATCACGAGCACGGCCTGGGGGTCGGGGGTGGATACGACGACCCGCCCCTGCGCCTCGCCAAACAGCAGCGCGCGGAGCGGCAGCGACTGCCAGGCCCCGAGATCCACCTCGGCACCCGTCGGGCGGGCCCGCTCCATCATGACGCACTCCGCGAGGGCGACGGCAAGGCCGCCGTCGGAGCAGTCGTGCGCCGAGCGGACCGCGCCGGCCCGGATGGCCTCGAGCAGCGCCTCGATCAGCAGACGCTCAGCGGCGAGGTCGCAGCGGGGCGGCGCACCGAGCGTCTCGCCATGAATACGCTGGAGATACTCGCTCGCCCCGAGCTCGTCGGTGTTCTCGCCCAGAAGGACGATTGCGTCCCCGCCGGTGCTGAACGCTGATCGCGTGACGTGCGCCAGCGACTCGACGAGACCGACCATGCCGATCACCGGCGTCGGGTAGACTGCACCGTGTGGATTCTCGTTGTAGAGCGAGACATTTCCCCCGGTAACCGGCGTGCCGAGGGCGATGCAGGCCTCCGCCATTCCGGCGACCGCCTCGCGGAGCTGGAAATAGACGTCGGGCTTTCCGGGATTCCCGAAGTTGAGGTTGTTCGTGATCGCCATGGGCCGGCCGCCGGCACAGGCCACGTTGCGAGCGGACTCCGCGACGGCGATCCGCGCGCCTTCGCGCGGGTCGAGGTGCACGTAGCGTCCGTTGCAGTCCGTCGTGAGGGCGATCGCCTTGTCGGTCCCTCGGATGCGGACCACGGCGGCGTCGCCTCCCGGTCCGACCACGGTACTCGTCCGCACCATGTGATCGTACTGCTGGTAGACCCAGCGCTTGCTCGCGATCGTGGGCGAGAGGAGCAGTCGCTCGAGCGTCCAGACGGGATCGATCTCCTCCGGACGCTCGGCGATCGCGTGTACGTCGCGGGCGCGGCGGCTGCGAACATCCTCACTCTCGCGCGCCTCGGGCTCGTACATCGGACAATCGGTGACGAGCCGAATGCCGGGGAACTCGGCCACCACCTTGTCCCCTTCGGT
>JBBQYZ010000423.1:0-4055 GCA_038208205.1 Gemmatimonadales bacterium
TACCCGCACGGCCGCCCCCGCGCACGGCGGGCGGGAGGCGCCCCGCGGGGGTTGTGTGGCGCATCCGGCCGTCGTTGCGATCATGATGCTCGAGCCGCCCGCGTCAGGGCGCGCGCTCGATCCTGCGATCTGAGTCGACGCCTAGTAGTCGCGTCCGCGTCCGCCACCGCCACCACCGCCACCACCCCTGCCGCCACCACCACCACCGTAGCCGCCGCGTCCGCCACCACCACCACCGCCGCCACTCGAACCACCCGGCGTTCCGCCGCCGAGGCGCGTCACGTTTTCAGCGGCCGGACCCTTCTGGCCCTGCACGGCGTCGAACTCCACGCTCTCGCCTTCGTCGAGCGACTTGAAGCCGCCGCCCTGAATCGCCGAGTGGTGGACGAACAGGTCCTTGCTTCCGTCTTCGGGGGTGATGAACCCGAAGCCCTTGTCGTTGTTGAACCACTTCACTGTTCCCTTCATGCGCATGGTGCAGGTCTCCGTCCTGAGCGTGGGTGCTGGTACTGTGGACAGCCGATGGACGTGCCGTCGGCCGGGGGGCGGCGACGCAGTTTCCGCTCCAGATCGTTCGTAACGGGCCGCCGCTCGTGATCTTACGACAAACTGCCGCCGCTTCCAAGCCCGGCGAAGCTCGCCCACCTCCGCCCATCTCCCCGCCCACCTTCCCCCGCCTACCCCGAGAACGAGCGCGATGCCGGCGGGCCCGCGCGCGCGGCGTCGCGATCCGGTCCATATTCCGCCCCGACCAACCCGCGCTGCCGGCACCGCCGGCACCAGCGCTGCCGCGCGCGAACAGCATCCAGCCACGCCACCGAATCCAATGAGCGCCGCATCAGTGATCCGTCGCGCGCGCCGTCTCGCTCACCATGGGAGCGCCGCGCTGACGCGCCCAACCGACGGCGGCACATGACGGTCCTCACGCTGGCGCTCCTGGTGGCGCTGGGCTCATTCGGCGCGGGGCTCCTCGGCGCGCTGACGGGACTCGGTGGGGGAATCGTCGTCGTGCCGATGCTCACGCTCGTGTTTCACGTCGACCTGCGCTATGCCATCGGCGCGTCGCTGGTGTCGGTGATCGCGACTTCCTCCGGCGCGGCCGCCGCGTACGTGCGAGAGGGTTACACCAACGTGCGCATCGGCATCTTTCTGGAGGTGGCCACGACCGTGGGCGCGCTGATCGGCGCGGCCCTGGCGGGCCTGATCCCGACGAGCGCGCTGGCGATCCTGTTCGGCCTCGTGCTGCTGTATACGGCGTACCGGTCGTTCCAATCGCGCGAGGAGCACGGCGTGAGCGACGCGCCGCACCCCTGGGCGATCCGGCTTCGCCTGAGCTCCAGCTACCCGACGCCGGCGGGGATGCAGCCGTACACGGTGCAGGGCGTGCCCGGCGGCTTCGGCCTGATGTTCGTCGCCGGCGTGCTCTCGGCGCTGCTGGGCATCGGCTCCGGAGTCATCAAGGTGCTGGCGATGGACCGCACCATGAAGCTGCCGTTCAAGGTGTCCACCACGACGAGCAACTTCATGATCGGCGTGACCGCCGCGGCGAGCGCCGGCGTGTACCTGCACCGCGGCTACATCGAGCCGGCGCTGGCCTTCCCGGTGATGCTCGGCGTCCTGGCCGGCGCCCTGCTCGGCGCGCGCATCCTCGCCATCGCCAACACGCGCTGGCTGCGCATGCTGTTCACGGTGGTGGTCGTCGTCCTCGCGGCCGAGATGCTCTACAAGGGCGCCACGGGAGGGCTATGATCGACGAGCGGCCCGACGACCCACCCGGCGACGCCGGCGACGCGCCGGGTACACCGGGACCAGCGCAGCTTGCCCGGATGCGATGGAGCGATCACCGAGTGGAGCAGATCATCGGACGGCTGCTGCAGCTCGGCGTGCTGGCCGCCGCGACGGTAGTGATCCTCGGCGGCGTGCCTCTGCTCCTGCGCCACGGCGGCGACGTCGCCGACTTCCATCGCTTTCGTGCCGAGCCGTCGGCGCTCCGGACGGTCGGCGGTATCCTGCATGGGGCGGTGGCGCTCGACCCGCGTGCCGTGGTGCAGCTCGGGCTCCTGCTCCTGATCGCGACGCCCGTCGCTCGGGTGGCACTCACCCTCGTCGCCTTCCTGCTGCAGCGCGACAGGCTGTACGTGGCGATCACCGCGTTCGTCCTCGTGCTCCTGCTATACGGACTGCTCGGGGGGCACAGCTGACCGGGGGAACCGTCAGCGTCGCGCGCGCACTCTCCAAGCTGGGCTTCTGCTCGCGGGCGCAGGGCGAGCGGCTCGTCGACGCCGGCCGGGTGCGCGTCAACGGCACGATCGTTCGCGACAGGTCGCGGCGGCTCGATCCAGAGCGCGACCTGATCGAGGTCGACGGCGCTCGGGTCGCGCACGTGAAGCACGTCTACCTGATGCTCAACAAGCCACGCGGGCTCGTGACGACGACGGACGACCCGCAGGGTCGAGCGACGATCTATCAATGCCTGGCCGACCCGTCGCTGCCCTTCGTCGTGCCGGTCGGACGCCTCGACAAAGCGAGCGAGGGGCTGCTGCTGCTGACGAACGACTCGCGGTGGTCGGCCGGATTGCTCGACCCGCGCTCGCACGTGGACAAGACGTATCACGTGCAGGTGCGCGGCCCCGACCCCGACTCGGCGATGGCCCGGGTGGGAAGCGGCGTGACGGAGCAGGCGACGGGAGCGCGGTTGGAGGTCAAGGCGATCTCCCTGCTACGCACCGGCACCCGTGGCGGGGCGTGGTTCTCGGTCGTGCTCGACGAGGGCAAGAATCGCCAGCTCCGGCGGATCTTCGCCGAGGTCGGGATGGAGGTGCTGCGCCTGATGCGGGTCGCGATCGGCCCGCTGGTGCTCGGCGATCTCGCCAAGGGCGCGTGGCGCGTGCTCAGCGAGTCCGAGGTACGGAGCCTGGCGCGCGACTGAGCATCGAGCGAAAAAAGGCGATCACTCGCCGCCCGACGCGACCTCGCTGATCGTGCCGGCGCCTCTCGCGTGCCGTTCGGCACGCTTCGTACGATCGGTACGATCGGCATGATCGGTACGCTCGCTCTCGAGGACGGGCGCGCGGTAGCGCGCGCCGTTCAGCACCATCTGCTTCGGGAACGCCATCCGTTCGTGAAGCGCCGCGTTCTCCGTCCGCCGGCAGATCGCGCTCCCCGGCTCGATCTGCGGAATGCCTGGTGCTGGGGGCGACGTCGCTCCCATCGTCGGGAGTGGTCCGATACATTCGGTCTGGAGGTTGCGGGGGAGGGCTTGATCCTCCCCAGCCGCCACTGGTTCACGCGCCGCTCGGGCTCACGCCAGACTTCCACGCCGGTTGACCGCTGATGTCGAGATGAATGAAGCGCGGTCCGACGCCGCGCCGGCGGGTGGAGCAACGGCCACTCGCACCGCCGCCAGCATCCTGCTGGTCGACGACCACCCCGAGAACCTGCTCGCGCTCGAGGCGATTCTCGAGCCGCTGGGCCACCATCTCGTCCGTGCCGGCTCGGGCCAGGAGGCGCTCCGGCAGGTCCTGCAGCACGACTTCGCCGTCATCCTGCTCGACGTCCAGATGCCAGACACCGACGGCCTCGAGACCGCGCGCCTGATCAAGCAGCGCACCCGCTCCGAGCACGTGCCGATCATCTTCCTGACGGCACTCAACGAGGATCGGCGGCGCGCCACCCTCGGGTACGAGAGTGGGGCGGTCGACTACCTGTTCAAGCCGTTCGACCCAGACGTCCTGCGGGCGAAGGTGTCGGCATTCATGGAGCTCGACCGCATGCGCGAGGCGCTGGCCGAGCATCAGGGACGCCGGTTCGCCGACCTCGCGGTCCGCGAGAGCGAGGAGCGGTTTCGGCTCGTCCAGAAGGCGACCAACGACGTGATCTGGGACTGGGACCTCGTGAGCGACGAGATCCGCTGGAACGAGCTGGCGAGCACGATCTTCCGCACGGCACCGAGCAACACTCCCGCCAGTGCGCGCTGGTGGACGGAGCGCATCCATCCCGACGACCGCGAGCGGGTCGTCGCCGGCCTCGACGCGGTGATCGACGGAGACCTGGGG
>JBBQYZ010000424.1:0-4049 GCA_038208205.1 Gemmatimonadales bacterium
ATGCTCTTGGTCTCGAGCAACAGGAACGCCGCGCCCATGAACGCAAGGTCGGTGGAGCCGATCATGCTGCGAAGCCGGCCGCCGGCCATGCGGACGAGGAACAGCGATACCGCAAGGATCAGCAACAACGCCTGCCAGTAGAAGGTCGGGATCGAACGCGTCTCGAGGTAGGGGAACGGATAGTCGTCGGACGGCGAAGAAACCCGTTGGCCGTCCCACCGCGTCGTGCAGTTCAGAGTCGCGCCCTCACCGGCGACGAGCACCGCCTGCGCTCGGTTCGCGAGCGAGTCGCCCAGCTCGACACACGGCGCCGCGCCGTAGACCGTTTCGAGCGTGGAGGCGTAGCGGTCAACCAGGAACTGCTCGTAGTAGTTGTACATCGTGAAGGTTCCCCCTGGCTTCAGGTGCTCGCGGACGGCCTTCATCGATTCGGTGGTGAAGAGGTAGTTCTCGAGCCGCAAGCTGCCTTGCCCTGCGAGGAGCGTCAGCGAGTCGGGCAACGCGAACATGATCAAGTCGTAGCGGCCGTCGTCTTGTTCGATGAACGCCCGTCCATCGTTGATGTGAACGGTCACGCGCGGGTCTTGGTAGGGATGGCTGGGGTGGTAGCGCTGTCCGAGCGACTGGATCACGGGATCGATCTCGACCGCGTCGACGTGCCTGGCCCCTTCCGCCAACGCGACGGCAACGTCGTTTCCGTTGCCGGCGCCGACGATCAGCACCCGGTCGAGCGAGCTCGTGTCGACGTGACGGTAGGGGGCGAAGTAGAAGGGCTCGAGCTGACGAAGCGTCTCGATCGGATACGCCGTCTGGTGCGGGATGTTGTTGGCCGAGAGCGAGAGCACGTCATGCGTCGGCACTCCGTTCACCGTCGTCGTGGCGGCATGCTCGGCGGTGACCTTGTAGTACGGCGACCAGTAGTCGTTCGGCGCCAACGATTGGAAGAGGAGCACCCCCAGAACGACGACGAGTCCAACGAGCTGTGGGCGTCTGCCGATGAGCACGGCCAGAAGCGTCGCGACGATGGCTCCCCAGGCGATCGGCGGCAGTTGCAGGAAGGCCAGCGTCGAGAACACGACGATGCCACCGATGCTCCCGAGGATGTCGAGCCGGTAGGCCTCGAGCGCATCGAACCGCGCGAAGGCGCGGGCCACTCCATGACCCACGCAGGCCATCACCGAGACCGTCAGGATGAAGATCGCGGCGAGGCTCACACCGCGGGGAAGGGGAGCCATGCCGAAGCCACCCTTGAGTTGGCTGGGACCCTCGAGCCCGCTCAGGCTGATCGGGAACAGGTGCACGAAGCCGACGAGCAACGCCAGCGCCAGCGGCGTGAGCGCAAACAGGTCAGGGTCGGTCCGCACTCGGAGGAAGCCGATTCCAATGCCGAGGAAGCTCGCCAACAACACAAAGTTCGTCAGATAGGCGAGATGGATGTTGTTCGCCGCCGTCCAGCGGATCAGCGCCAGCTCGATGAAGAGCATCAGGAAGCTGAGCGCGACCAGTCGCAGCCGCGGGTGCGCAGCGTTCGCGGCGGGATAGCGCGCGTCGGCAAGGGCCTCGAGGGAATCCACCACGGGAAGCATCCTGTCCGATCTGCGACGGTGCCGCGGACGGAGGACGTTCAGGCGGCAGGGTTGACAGCCACCTCGAAGGGTCGCGTCACAGCGCGGCCGCCACGACGAGGCCGACCGCTGCGGCCGCGGTACCGGTGAGCAGGCTGGCCACGGCGTTCATGAACGCGGCGGCGACCGCGCCTTCCTCGAGGAGGCGGATCGTCTCGAACGTGAACGCGGAGAACGTCGTGTACGCGCCGCAGAACCCAGTGCCAAGCCAGATCCTCGGCGTGTCCGGGAACGCGTGATACAGCGCCGCACCAGTGATGAGGCCCAGCAGCAGCGAACCGGTGATGTTGACGACAAAGGTGCCCCACGGGAACGCGCCTTCGGTGCGGTCCTGCACGAGCCCGTCGAGCAAGTAACGGGCCGGGGCACCGACGGCACCGGCGACGAGAAGTCCCGCGAGGATCGTCGGCGTCACGAGAGGCGCGCCAACAGGATGCCTGCCCACACCGCCGCGAACCCGGCGACGAGGCTGCCCACCGCGTAGGCGATGCCGATGGCGGCGTGGCCGTCGTTGATGAGCAGGTCCGCCTCCACCGCGAAGGTGGAGAACGTGGTGAACGCGCCGAGGAACCCGGTCGCGAAGAACGGCCGGAGATACCGGCTGGGCGGGAACCGCTCGATCACCAGGACGAGCAGGAACCCCAGCGCGAAGCTGCCGGAGATGTTCGTCCAGAACGTCGCCCACGGGAACGTGTTGTTGGCAACGTGAATGAGCTGAGCGACCTCGAAACGCGCGGGCGCTCCGAGCGCGCCGCCCGCGGCGATGGCGGCGAGCACGTCGGGTTGGGTGCGCCCGGTCCATCGCCGGGCCGGGCGCGAGGCACGGCGATGCTCGCGCGACGGTCCGGCCGGATCGGAGGGCGCAAGGTCCGGGTCGATCGGCACCACCCGCGGCATCCCTCTAGCCAGTCGAACAGTCCTTCAGCGATTGCGTGCGGCTTGCTATCCAGCCAGGCATGGAGGTTGACACGTTGGAACCGGACGTCCCATTCATTCGCCAGCGTTGTGCCTAGCCATCAGAAGCGAGCGCGCTTCCTCGATAGCTACCGCGTCACGCCATTCGTTGGCCAACTTCTCGAACTCCCGTTGCATCCTGTCCTCAACGTCCGTCGCAGGCTCTACGGGTTCAGATGCCGTCGCCATTGTCGGTCTCCTCGTCGTCTGGGAGTGAACCGGGAACCGCGGAGCGGTCAGGTGTCGGTTGTCTCATCGGGGTTCGGAAGCAATCCTAACTGCCCGTTCGTTCATAGGGCACGACGATCGTCGCGTCCACGGAGCGCCCGTCTGCTTCGTTCGACCGAAGGGGAAGCGAACAGCACGGGCCACCTGATCCTCTCTGTCCTCGTCCGACCCGGAAGGAGCGCAGATCTCGTACGGCTCGCGGGGGAGCGAGGTAGCACCACCCGACTTGGCGGGCTGCCACACTTCCGAACCAACGACGTTGGCCGTACCCTCGACCCATGGCGGACGGTGGGCGCGGCGGCGGCCCTTTGGGCGCGCCGAGACCTGCGCCGGCGCTCGGTCTCCCTGGTGTCGCTCGGCGTGCTCGCGGGCGTCACCTTCGGTCTCGCCATGGCGGCGTTCGCCGGAGCCCGGCGAACCGACACCGCGCTCGATCGGCTGCGGACCGCGACAGACGGTGCCGATGCCGTTGTGTTCTCGGGTCAGGTCGTGCGTTCCATCCCGACTGGGACAAGCTTCGGGCCCGGCCGGAGGTCGCCGAGATCGCGGTGTGGGAGCTGTTCTTCGGCTCGATCGGTGACGAGCAAGGCGTGGTGCTCTTCCCCTCCCACGACGGCTCCTTCATGGCGAAGGCGTCGAAGGGCCTGGTCGTACAGGGACGCATGTGGGACCCGCAGGCGAGCGACGAGGTGGTCGTGGACGAGACGGCTGCGAAGGAGCGACCGCTCGGCAGCACCTTCGTGTTCCACCCCTTCGGCGCCGCGCAGGACGACCTGAGCGGCGAGCCGCCCAACGGTCCACCGATCACCTTGCACGTTGTGGGAGTCGTGCGCGACCTGAGCGAGTTCCTGTTCGTCACGCAGGGCCGGATCGTGCCTTCTCCGGGCGTGCTGGCGCGCTACGCCGACGAGGTCGAGCACATCGAGAACGCCGACGTCCGCCTCAACGCCGGTTCCGCTGACATCGCGAGCCTCCAGCGGGACGCCAACGCGCTCATCGCGCCCGGCACGCCAGTGCTCGATCTCCACGCAGTCGCGCGCCGGGTCGAGACGACGCTCAGCGTCGAGCGAGCAGCCCTGATGCTGCTAGCAGCGGCGATCGCCATCGCCGGAGGCCTGCTCGTCGCTCAAGCCCTTGGGCGCTCTGCCGCCATCATCGAAGACGACGCGGTCGTGCTCCGCGCCATCGGCATGACCCGGACCGACCTCGCCACGGCCGTCGGTCTCTCCCATCTCCTGCCAA
>JBBQYZ010000425.1:0-4046 GCA_038208205.1 Gemmatimonadales bacterium
GCTCTCCGACCGTGCCCGGCGCCCGTTCGGTGTGGCGATCAGGGTGCGGTAGGGCGGGTCGGCGCCGAGGAGCGTGGCGCTCCGCAGCACCTCGACCGGCCCGGACAGGTCGAGCAGCTGGAAGTCGTCGAAGGCGACCACCACCACCAGACGCTCGGAACGCGGCACGCCGTCATTCTGTGCGCTCAGGCGGTTGGCGACAATGACAACTTCATGACTATTCCTGCCAACCGTGACGAACCCGCGGTTGCCGCCCTCGGGCAGTCGCGCCGGCCGTCACACCTCTTACACTGTGTCGTTGCTCTGACGAGGTCAGGGCAGATTCGAGCCCCTGTAGCTCAGTGGACAGAGCGGCTGCCTTCTAAGCAGCGGGTCGCAGGTTCGAGTCCTGCCGGGGGCGCCGAGAAGTACGGTGGTTGAACCAGTCGATGTAGCCGAGCGTGGCGAACTCGACGTCGTCGAGACCACGTCATGGCCCCTGCGGGTAGATCAGCTCCCACTTGAGCAAGCTGTTGAAGCTCTCGGCCATCGCGTGTCGAACGAGTCGCCCCGCGAGCCGCCCGAGGCGACGATGTCGTTCTCGTTGAGACCGCGTTGGATGTGTTTGAGGTCGGCGGCACGGCGCCGGAGTGCTTCGAAAGTCGGTGCCCCTCGGCAAGTACTGGCGTAGGAGCCCGTTGGTGTTCTCGTTCGAGCCGCGCTGCGAGGGAGCGTGCGGATTGCAGAAGTAGATCGGGATGCCCGTCGCGGTCGTGAAGGTCGCGTGCGTCGAGATCTCCGCTCCCTGGTCCCAGGTGATCGAGCGGTGCAACTCGAGGGGCAGCGTCGCGATCGCCTTGCGCATCGCGGCTTCGACGCTCACCGCAGAGCGGCCGTCCTTGCGGTGCAGCAGCAGCACGAGCCGGGTGGTGCGCTCGACGAGGGTGCCCACGGCGCTGCGGCCGCCTTCGCCGAGGATGAGGTCGCCCTCCCAGTGGCCGGGCACGGCCGGGTCGGCGGCCTCGGCGGGGCGTTTCGAAGATATTGACCATGCCGGGGATCCGACCCCGCCCGTCGACCGTGCCGCGCTTCTTGCGGCCGGTCCGTCCCGAGCGCAGGCATCGGGCCAGTTCACCCCTTGCGGACCATCAGGCCAACCATCGGCGCCGTGCAACCCACCTCGCGCGCGATGTCGACCAGCGGCCAGCCGCGTGCGCGGAGACGGAAAGCGAGCCGCTTCTGTTCGTGGGTGAGGATCCCCGGCACGACGACGCTTCTGTGATCGAGAGGCTCGGAAGTTAGGACCGGTGCGCTCACCGGTTGGATCCGCCATCCATTGGCTCGGCGCAGCTCGCGGTTCTCCCGCTCGAGGTCCTTCATGCGGGCCCGCTCGTCGGTGGCGAGCCCAGGCCGGCGGCCGTCGTCGACCTCCGCCCGGCGGACCCACACGCGGCGAAGGGGTCAGGCATTGCCCGGACACCTGGCCACGGCTCAGCGGTGTCCTCGGCGCCGTCTGTCAGACTGCTCTCGCGGACGCGCCGAAGGGAGGATGATGGAGCAAGAGCGGCCACGAGTGGTCCTCCGCGGGCCGGGCGATGGCGATTCAATGGTCCTGACCATTGGGCCGCACCGCGCGCACATCACGAGGAAGGCTGCCCGCACCGAAACGGGCGGACACTGGGCTTTGGGCGAGGCATGGCAAGACCCCGGCTTTGATAACTCTCCTCACACGCACGACGAGGCGGAGGCGTTCTACGTGCTCGAAGGGAGTTACACCTTCTACACCGACGCTGACCCTGTGGAGGAAGTAGGTCCGGGCACGTTCGTCTTTATTCCGCCCGGAGCCGTCCACGGCTTTCGGACTGGACCGCAAGGCGGCAAGCTCATCTGCCTTTGGCCCTCGACGGTCGAGGCCGCGTTCTTCAACGACAGAACGGATGGTGGCTCTCGTTAAGTGATGCCGCTCACGCCGCCTCTGGCGGTCGGGCCACGATGCGGGCAGGACCTGATGTTCTGCGCGCCAGCCGACGAACTGACGTAGGTCGAGGGTGTAGGCCTGGCGGGTCAGGCCGGAGTAGCCGGCCAGGAACCCGGCCAAGGCCACGCTCTCAGGGTTGGTGAAGAACGGGTCGTGGCGCTCGAGCGCGTCGGAGATCACTTCGGGTTGCACGTTGGAGCCTCCTCCCAATGGAGCTGAGGCCTCGAGCTGGGAGCGGTCGGGCCCCAGCCATCTCGTGAGAACCGAACGGTAGGGCCACGTCGATGCGCGTAACGAGCGCCGAGCGGGCACTCGGGCGCGCTCGCGACGGTGAGCACCTGCCTGCCGTCGAAGCCGCTCCCACGTCACCGACCCGGCGTTCACGGACGCGTCTCCTCGGTTCGGCTCCTAGGGTTGCAGAGCGGCGAGGGCAAACACGCGCCATTCACCCGGCACACCCTTCAGCTCATGCACACCCCGTTCGTCGAACTGGAGTCCGGAACCGACCACGAGGTCGCGCAACGTGCCCGACACGAGCACTTCGCTCGGCCTAGCCAGATGGCACACGCGTGCGCCGATGTGGACTGCAATTCCGCCGATGTCGTCGCCTCGGAGTTCGCATTCGCCGGTATGCAACCCCGTCCGGACCTCGATCCCAAGCGCTTGCACCGCCTCCCGGATCGACATCGCGCATCGGATCGCTCGCTGTGGTCCGTCAAACGTCGCAAGGAAACTGTCACCGGACGTGCTCACTTCCCAGCCGCGATAGCGCGAGAGTTGGGACCGCACCACCGCGTCGTGTGCATCGAGCAACGCTCTCCAGGCGCGGTCACCCATTTCCGCGGCGCGCTCTGTCGATCCAACGATGTCGGTGAACAGGACCGTGGCGAGAACCCGATCCTCAGCCACGGCGCCGCGTGAGCCGGTGAGGAACTCGCTGATCTCTTCGAAGCACCGGCGCCAGTCGGGCTCGACGAAGAGATAGAGGTTGCGGCCCGGGAATTCGACGTACTGAGCATCACGTATGTGATCAGCGATGTACCTGCCGCCGTCAGCGGTGAAGATCGCATCCTCGGCGTTTTGCAGCACCAGCGTCGGCACACGAACGGAGGAAAGGATGTCGCGGACGTCGAACTGCCCGATGATTGGGAAGAAGAGTTCAACCGTCTTCGGACTCGCCGCGAGCCGTTCGTGTCGGGCAAACGAAACCCGGACTTTTTCGTTCCATGGCATCTCGGGGTTGAGCACGTGTTGCAGCTCGCCCGTGCCCCACATGGCGATGAATGCGGCGCGTCGATCGTCGAGGATCTCTTCGTCCTGTTCTGGGGCGGGTCCAAAGGCGCTCCCCCTCGAGGCGCATCCCGACGCCGTTGTTCGATTGGCGCGCCAGCATGCGCGCCAGGTGCGCGCGCGCCCTTCCGCGGGGGAGGAGCGTGATCGGCTGTGGCAGCGCTGGCTCGCGGTCGATCCGAAGCTCGACGGGTATACCGTCCGGCGGTCGACCGAGACGCCCGTGATCGTCCTCGAACCGCGCGACGGGACCGCGTGACACCAGGCGAGCACGGGTGCGTTCCTCATCTGGGGTCCATCGCACTCTGAACGGGAGCGCGAGAGCCGCCGCTCGGAGGCGGCCGCATAAACCCGCAGAGATCAGTTCGACCGGCACCCAGAGTGCGCAATGTCCAGCGGCAGTGATGCTCGTCGTGTCGCAACGATACGGCGCGAGGCGGATGCGACGACACGACCTGAACTGCGCGCATACCGTTTGAGCAGGTCTTTTCTTAAGCAGCGGGTCGCAGGTTCGAGTCCTGCCGGGGGTGCCGATGCCGGGGACGGGGCTCAACCGTCTGCGACGAGGTCGTCGAGTGTGAACACCTTCGGGACCTGCTCGTCGGCCAGGAAGTCCAGGATCAGCGTGTTGACCACGTGCGGCTTCTCCCATACGAGGCCGTGCGAGGTGCCGGGGACGACCGCCACCTGCGAGTCGGGCAGCGCCCGCTGGACGGCGGCGATGTGTTCGAACGTCATGCCGCCGTCGTCACCCGCGAGGACGAGCGTCGGCGCGGTGACGTGCTCGAGGTCCGTCAAT
>JBBQYZ010000426.1:0-4042 GCA_038208205.1 Gemmatimonadales bacterium
CCACCAGTTCAGCAAGGAGAAGATCATGTTCAGAAGTCAGAGTAGCTGCGCGATCGTGCTGACCCTCGGGTTCGCCGCGGCGTGCGGGAAGGATCCGGTCGGCGTCGAGCGACGGGACGCGTCCGCCCTCACCCCGGACGCGGCGATCGCCGCGAGCCGATCGGGGAATGACGACGATGATCGCGGTGCGGCGAAGATCGCGATCAGGGACGACTGCGATCCGACCGATCCCACCTGGGCGCCGAGCGGGGGCTGCCTGCTGCGACGCGGCAATGTCAACTTCGCCGAGTTTGCCCGCGAGCTGAGCTCGCCGCTGAGTCTCTCGGTGGTCGGGCACCAGGGATGGCGAAACGATCCGACGTATCTCGTCGTGCAGGCCGGACGCACGGTGCGTGTGCGCAACGAAGGGGGCCGGGCGCACACCTTCACCGAAGTCGCGCAGTTCGGCGGCGGCAAGATTCCCAATCCGGCGCTCAACAAGGGACTGGTGACGGCGCCGGAATGCCGGGGCTCCACGAATATCGCGCCCGGTGCGGGCATTGAGGTGGCGGGACTCGCGGTCGGGGATCATCACTTCCAATGCTGCATTCACCCGTGGATGCGTGAGATGATCAAGGTGAAGGCCCATCACGAAGCCGGCGACATGTGATCGTGTAGAGCAGCCGCGCCATGGGCAGCGGTCAACGAAAGGCGCCCGCGCGTGGGGCTGCGCACCCGCACGGACGCGGCGGGGGCTGGTGTACACCGAGCGCACGAACGTCGCCAACAGTGTGCATCAGGGGCTCGAGAGTTACCTGCAGGCGACGCCGGTGGTGGCACCCGGCCGACTGCGGACGCTGACGGTCTTCAACTCGCTCGCCCTCATCGACGCGCACTACACGACCGGCGACGTGAACGGGAATCGTGTAGAGTGTGAACAACCTGGCGGACCGGCGCTACTTCACGCGACGGACGGACGAGTATCCGGGCCCGGGCATTCTCCCATCGCTCGGACGCAGCGTCGACGTCACCCTGCGGGCCGCGCCCTGAGGAGGGGGAGCTCGCGGATCCGGTCCGCTCGGTACTGTATCGGCGCCGCTCGCGATCGATCTGATGTCACGCGGGTGACGGAATGAAGAAGCGGCATCGTGGCTGATTCGAGCGGTCACACCGCTCCTGTACGCGTGCTCGAGTCACTTCCGACAGAAGCGCCTCGACGGCGCGGCAAGTTGCCGGACACGACGTCACGGCATCGGCGACGACGCATCCATGCGCGCGGATCTCGTACCCCCCGGTCGTCTGCACCAGATCCGCGTCGGCGCCGAGTTCACCGAGAAGACCCGCTCCGGCCCGCACCCGCTCGTCGAACGTGGCCTTGGCGGAGAGTGCGGGCGCGAGCCGGCGACCGGCGCTGCGCAGCACCGTCTGCAGCTCCCGGGGCGCCATCCGCTCCCCTAGCTCCGTGAGGAGTGAGACGAGAAGCGGCGCATAGGCGGTGGAGAAGAGCGTCGAGGTGTCGCGGGCGAGTCCATAGAGGGTCGCCGGCTTGCCGACGGCACCGTCGCGCCGGATACCGACGGCGTGAACGACGCAGTCCCGCTCCAGCACGGAGAGTTGCGCACGAACGGCATTGTCGGTGAGGTCGAGTGCCCGCGCCAGCTCTTCAACGCTTCGCTCGCCTCGCCGAAGCAGGGCCACGACGCGTCCGCGTGTCGACTCCCCAAAATGTCGTTGCCACCACGCCATCGGTCTCTCCTCCGCTCAGGGAACGGTATGCCACGGTGAATAATAAGTCAAATAAAATCTTGACTTAGTCCGATGCCAGCACCACCTTCGCCGACGGGAACGACGCCACCATCCAGGTGCGTCGAGTCTCGGCCGCTCAATCCAACATGTCAATGAGGTACTCATCATGAACCGTCCAAGCGCGATGCTGGTTCTCGTCGTCCTCGCCGCCGCCCCGGCACTGCGCGCCCAGGCGCCAGCGTTACACGCTTCGTCCTCGCCCGGGCGGCCATCGCTCGCCGCCGCGCTCGACGACCCGACGATCGTCGCCATCTTCGATGCCGCGAACAGCTGGGACATCGAGACGAGCCGGGTTGCATTGAAGAAGAGCCACGACAAGGACGTGCGAGGCTTCGCCGCAATGATGGTGCGCGATCACAAGGCGGTGCGTCAGCTCGGGCGCGATCTGGCGCGCAAGCTCCACGTGACGCCCACGCCGCCAGGCAAGGACTTCGCGCTCTACCAGGACCACGTGTCGGCGATAAAATCGCTCCGCAACGCGAAGGGGAAAGCGTTCGACAAGGCGTACATCGACCACGAGGTGAGCTACCATCAGGCCGTGATCGACGCCATCACGGGCCAGCTGCTGCCTGCGACGAAGAACGCCGAGCTCAAGGCACTCGAGGAAAAAGTGGCGCCGAACTTTCAGGCGCATCTCGCCGCCGGGAAAGAGGTGCAGCGGAAGCTCGGGCAGTAAATCGATCGGCGATGTCACCCGATACGACATGACGCACCGCATCGACCACCAGCTCCGGGTGGGTGAACTGGAGCTCGTGGCCGGCGCTGGCGACGACGATCAACTCGTCGCGCCGCAGCTCGCGCGCCAGCCGACGGGATTCGTCGATCCCACGATCGTGATCGCCAAGGAGAATCGAGACCGGAGCGGAGATCTCGCCATAGCGGCGGCTCGCGTCCCCCAGCGCGTCCTGGAGATGTTTCGTGTCCCACACCGTCGCGGCGATCTGCGTCGGTCGAAGCCACAGCGCGCGGGCGCGGGCCACGTGATCCGGATGCGGAGCGCCGGGGGCGTAGGCCGCGGCAAGACGATGGTCGACGAGCCGACGGCCGATCGGCAGCATGACGCTATGGCGAAGCAGCGTGCCGACGCCGCCGATCCGGTTCAGCGCGTACACCGGATCGGCGCGGCCGGTGTCGCGATAGGCGCGAGTGCCGATCAAGACCATACCGCGCACTTCGTTGGGATATTCCAGCGAATAGACGAGGGCGAGCCCGCCGCCCCACGAGTGCCCGACCAGCACCGGCGTCGTGATGCCGAGCTGCAGCAACGCGAGATGCAACAGCCTGGCCTGCTCGAGGGGTGTCGTTCCTGCCGCGGAGGGGCGACCGCTGTAGCCGTGACCAGGCCGGTCAACGGCCACAACTCGAAACTCCCGCGCGAGCGACGCAAACGCGCCAGCGCTGTCGTCCGGCGCGAAGTCCTCGAGAAAGCCAGGGTTGCCGTGCAGCAGTACCACGGCCACGCCGCGTCCGGCCTCGCGGTAGCGCAGCGAGATACCCGCCACCGAGATGAAACGTCCTGACGCCGGGAACGCCGCTTCGGCGCGGCGGGTCTCGACCGTCGTGTAGAGCGCCAGCCCGGCTACGGTCATGGTAGCGATCGTGGCCAGTGCGAGCAGGAATGTCGTCGTGCGCGAGCGCATGGAGGCAGGAGTGCGAGCTCCATCGATCATCGCACTCTTGCCTGCCGAGCGCCACATGGTGTCGTCGCTCACACTGCCTGAAAGAGCGGTCTCGAGCGGTGTCGTCAGCGTTCGTCCACCGCGATCACGCTAATGGTGCTGCTGGGCCGCTGCTCGCCGGCATTGATGACGCGGAAGAGCAGCTTGAGCGCGCCGAGCTGCACCTCGCAGACGTCGGGCAGCTCACGCTGCTCGCGCACCATCTCGCCGTCCACTCGCGTGCCGTTCCGGGACTTGAGATCGAGGATCAGCCAGGCGCTGGCGCGCTGCACGAGCGACGCATGGGTGCCCGACACGCTGTCGTTGTCCAGCCGGATGTCGTTGTGCGGACCGCGCCCGAGCTGGATCGTCGGCCGGTCGAGCCGGTATCGCTGGCCCTTCGTCGGCCCGTCCGACAGTACCTCGAGGGTGGCGAGCAGGCGGGCCGGCTGCACCCGCTCCACCACGGGCATGGCCGCGGACGTCGGCAATGACGAGTCCACGGCGCGAACGTGCGGCTCGAACGAGGCTTCGTCGGCAGCAAAGCGAAACTCCTCCTGGCCAAGGCGCAGCACGTCGCCCTGACCGAGCACGTGCAG
>JBBQYZ010000427.1:0-4035 GCA_038208205.1 Gemmatimonadales bacterium
CCAGATCGGCCAGGATCTGCGCGTAGACCTCCGGCACCGACGCGCGGGTGTAGGTGCTCGCGTCGGACGGGGTGGCGGCCGGGGTGAGCGGCAGCGGCACCCCGCCCCAGAACTTCACCAGGTTGTGAAAGTCGAGCCCGCGCATGAAGTACGCCTGGCCGATGATGCTGTCGCGCACCGCCGGCGTGATGGACGCGATCGTCGGCACGCGGTCGATGATGACGTTGACGCGGTTGATCTGCCGGTAGATCTGGCCCCAGAGCGCCGTGACCTCGGCGTTGTCGGCCTGGATCTGGTTCGTGCCGATGTCGTTCAGGAACTGGAAAGTTCCCGCCCAGGTGGCGTTGTCCGCCGGCAGGTCGCCCATCAGCTCGATGTCGAGGCCGTAGTAGCTGGAGCTCTGGAGGGCGGCGTACGCTCCATTGAGCGACGCGCGCGCGGTCGCCGCATCGACGATCTGCTCCTCGGCCGGCAGGGAGGTCGAGGGCTCCGTCTGCAGGGTCTTGTCACACGCCGCGGCGGCCACGAGCATCGCCATCGGCAGGAGATATCGCTTCATCATGAGGGAATGTGATCTCGGGGTCATGGGAGGGCGGCGCTTACCAGGCGGCGTTGAGGCCGACGGTGATCGTACGCGCGAGCGGATAGGCGTAGTAGTCGACGCCCTGCACGATGTTCGAGGCGCTGTTGCTGTTCACGTCCGGGTTGTAGCCGGAGTAGTTCGTCCAGGTCTTGAGGTTGCGGCCGGAGACGTAGAGCCGAGCGCTGTCGAAGCGGCCTGCCTGGACGAGACGCGCCGGCAGCTTCACGCCGAGCGTCACCTCGCCGAGGCGGACGAAGGAACCATCCTCGATGAAGCGGCTCGAGGCGGCGAGGCTCGCACCGGTCGCGCCCATCTTCGGCACATCGGTGATGTCGCCCGCCTGCCGCCAGCGGTTGTAGACATTGGCGGCCTTGTTGTCGCTCGACGAGCCGCCGTCGTCCATGAAGATGCGCATCTGGTTCAGCACCTTGCCGCCCTGGCTGAACTGCAGGAAGCCGCGCAGATCGAACGCGCCCATCGTGAGGGTATTGGTGAACCCGCCGTAGTAGTTCGGCTGGGGGTTGCCGACGAACTGCAGGTCGGCCGAGACCAACGCGGTCGAGAGCACTTCCTGTCCGGCGGCGTTGAAGTACAGCGGATTCCCGGTGGCCTGATCGACGCGGCTGAACTTGAACAGGTAGAAGGTGCCGAGCGGCTGGCCGACCGCGGCGACGGAGGTGACGCGGCTGCTGGTGGTGGCGGTGATCGGCAGGCCCTCGTACAGCTCGGTCACCTTGTTGCGATTCCAGGTGACGTTGAGGTCGGAGGTCCAGCCGAAGGGGCTGCCGCGGCTCTCATCGAGGTTCACGGTGTGGAGCCCGAGATCGACGCCGGCGTTCTTGAGGCTGCCGACGTTACCCCACACGGAGGTGAAGCCGCTCGTGGACGGCACCGGGCGCTGCACGAGCAGGTTTGTGGTGTTGCGCGAGTAGTAGTCGGCGATGAGACTCACGCGGCCGCCAAGGATCGAGAGGTCGGCGCCAGCGTCGACCTCACGCGTCGACTCCCACTTGAGCTCCGGATTGCCGAACTGAGTGCCCGCCAGGCCCGGAGCGCCGTTGTACGACGTCGCGCCGACCAGCGTGCGGCTGGCGAAGTCGCCGATACCCTGGTTGCCCGTGGTGCCGTAGCTCGCTCGCAGCTTCAGGGCGGCGTGGCGCGCGAGCGCGCCGGCGAATTCTTCGTTCGTCACCGTCCAGCCGGCAGAGACGGCGGGGAACACGCCGTAGCGGTTCGCGGCGCCGAAGCGCGACGAGCCGTCGGTGCGCAGGCTGGCGGCCAGCTGATAGCGGTCGGCGTACGAGTATGTCGCGCGCGTGAAGAACGAGACGAGGTTGTTGCCCGTCGCCGAACCGTCGTAGCTGCTCACGGAGGCCGCCGAGCGGATGTAGGTGTCGAAGCCCGTCGGGAAGCCGTCGCCCGTGATGAAGTTCAGGTTCGAGTTGCTGTGCTCGACGCTCGTACCACCGGTGAGGGCGAGGTTGTGGCCCGTGCTCTCGAGCAGCGCGTAGTTGCCGAACGCCTCCATCAGGTAGCGCGTCGCCGTGGTGTGTCCGCTCGACCCCTGCCCTCCCACGGCGTAGCCAGCCGCCTGGTCCACCTTGGGCGAGCGCCACCGCAGCTCGTCCAGTCCGTAGGCGTCCGCGCCGACCCGGCCCGTGAGGGTGAACCGGTCGGTGAAGCCGTACCGCGCCTCGAGGTTGCCGAGCGCACGAAGCGTGATGTTGTTGACGGTGCTGAAGGTCGCCGTGGCGACGGGATTCGAGTAGAGCACGTTCTCGCGACTGCCGCCGAAACCGAAGCTCGTCCCGTACACCGGGTTGAACGGCTGCTCGGCGAGCGCGTTCGTCACCACGCCGTCCACGTTCAGGTCGCCCGGCACGCGGCGGTTGTCCTCGCGCGTGAGGCCGATGGAGCTCGTGAAGCTCAACTTGCTGGTGGCGCTTGCATCCATATTCAGGCGGAGGGCCTGCCGCTTGTAGCCGGAGCCGAGCACGATGCCCGTCTGGTTGAAGCTCGAGCCGGACAGGTACGCGCGCACGCGATCGGTGCCGCCGCTCATCGAGAGCTGCACGTCGCCGATGGGCGCGGCGCGGAAGATGGCGTCTTGCCAGTTCACGTCGATGCTGTCGGTGACGCCGGGCGTGTAGCGCGGCACGAGGCCGCGATTGACGCGGTTCTCGTTCATCACCTCGATGTACTGCGCCGCGTTGAGCAGGCCGATCTGCCGCTCGGCCGACTGCGAGCCGGCGTACGTGTTGAGCCCGAACTTCATGCGGGTGCCCGAGCTGCCGCGCTTGGTGGTGATGAGCACCACGCCGTTCGAGCCGCGCGATCCGTAGATCGCCGTCGCGGCGGCGTCCTTGAGCACGTCGATGCGCTCGACGTCGTCGGGGTTGATCCCCGACATCGGCGACTGGCGCTGCCCGCTCGTGCTCGTGAGTTGCTCGTAGTTGTCCTGGAGCACCGGTACGCCGTCGATCACGTAGAGCGGCTGGTTCCCCGCGTTTAGCGACGCCGGGCCTCGCACGCGCAGCGAGACACCGCCGCCCGGCTCGCCCGAGTTCTGGATCACCTGCACGCCGGGGATCTTGCCCTGGATGGCGTTGTCGATGCCCGCGACGGGGATGTTCTTGAACGCCGTCGAGTCGACGGTGGCGATCGCGCTCGTGACGTTCTGCCGGCTCGTCGTACCGTAGCCGATCGTGACGACCTGGTTGAGGACGACCGATACCGCGCGAACCACGAAGTCGGCCGTGGTGGTCTGTCCGGCCACCACGGTGATCGATCGCTGCGCGGCGGAGAAGCCGATGCGCTGGACGCTCACGGTCGTGGCGCCGGCCGGCAGCCCGGAGAGGATGTACCGCCCCTGCTCGTCGGTGGCGGCGCCGCGCGTGGTGCCGGGAACGAGGACGCGAGCGCTGCCGACGCCCCGCCCGGTGGCGGAGTCGGTAACGGTGCCGCGGACGCCGCCGGTGGCTTGCGCGGCGGCCGAGCGCGTGAGCGCGATCGACGCGACGAGGGCCGCGACGAGTGGGAGCAGTCGGAACTTCATCATGGAGGAGTGTCCTGCGGGGGTGGGGCGGGCGGCGGCATCCAATGCGGCGCGGGTCGGCCAGGATGCTGAGCGGAGGCGAGAGCGTCAAGTGGGCACGTGTGCCGGTGCCGGGGGGCGGCCGAGCGCTCGTCCGGTCGCTGGCGGCATCGGTATCGCGCGCACATTGCCGACCCGACTTCGCGCTGCACCGTCACCTCACCACTCATCTGCTCCCGGCAATCGGCCAACCGCGGGCGGGAAGATCGGGCGTGGAACACGTCCTGCGCGTCACGTCGTTTCATCATAGATTCCGGGCGCGGCGAACCGTTCCGCCTGCCCGTTCCAGACATCAGGGACCTCATGCAGTCCAAGCCCGAACCCGCCCTCCGCCTCGCCCGAGCGGAGCAGGCCCCGG
>JBBQYZ010000428.1:0-4033 GCA_038208205.1 Gemmatimonadales bacterium
GGCGCACTCTCGACGACGCAAGCGACGACCGACGCCACTGGGCAGGCGAGCACCACGTGGACCCTCTCGACCGCGAGCGCGATGAACGGCATGTCGGTCACCGTGCCGGCGCGATCCACGATTGCGGCAGTGACGGCCAGCGTCTACGCCAAGGCCGGCGCGCCAGCAGCGATCAACGTCGTCCAGGGCGACGGGCAGGTAGGGGCCACCGGCGCCGGGCTCCGGACACCGGTGGTGGTTCGCCTGATCGACCGCTACGGCAACCTGACTCCGAAAGCGTCGTTCACCTGGCGCCAGTACAACAGCGACGGCCAGTCGGTCATCACGGAGCGAGCGGATGTCTCGCTCGCCGACGGGACCACCTCACCATACACCTGGCAGCTCGCGGCGCTCGGCGGCGTGCAGAGCATCAGGGTGCTGGTGGGCACGGCGACGATCGGTACGGTGACGGCCACCGCGATGGTGCCGGCGACGATACGATTGTGCTCCGTGAGCGGCACCTGCCTGGATCCGCGAGATGCACTCGTTTGGGGAACCAACACGGGCTTCCAAGGGACGGTGCGCGTGTTCGATGCAGCTGGACAACGGATTCCCTCAGTTCCTATCGGCTGCGCCGGCTTCACCGCATCGGTTACGCCCGCGACCCCGATGGAGCCGTCGGTGCGCTATGCCGTACGCGATATACCTACAAGAACTGACGCCTCGTGGGCCGGGCTACGAGCACACGGTCCCATCAGCGCGGAGAACGCACCGGATCTGATCGCGCTGGCGCCGTTCAGCGCAGCGCTCTTCGTAACGACATATAGTGACGATGTTATCGACATTCGTGGAGGGGGCGCCGGCGTCTCATCCATCGATGTATGTACGGTGCCTCCGGTTACTCCGACGGTGATCCAGCATTATAACGTCACCGTCTTCCAACAAGAGCCTAATCTCAATTGCACGTGGAGCATCCGCGTATCATCTGGACCCGCGACTTATCCCACCTTGAAGGTCGGCGCAGTCACAGTGCTGGATTTCGTTCCCACCGACTGCGGAACGATTCGGGACGTCAATGTCACCTGGTCCGTTCAGGGGGCGGCCGGGCCACCATTTCCGGCGGAGGTGCTCCACGATGCCTCGCTCGATCCGCAGCGAGTGACAGTCACCGGTGCGCGGGTGGGATCCATGTCTTTGACCTTCCACATCGCTTACACGAAAGTCCCCCCCAGGAACTTCGATCCTACCTACCCGAAACAACAGGATTTTCCCGCAATTCCACTCTCGGTCGTGCCGTGACCGAGGCGGCTGTCTTCCCGAGCGCGAACGCGAGCGCGAGCGTACGCCGGTGACGCGTCTGGGGTCGGTGATCACCGCGCTGCTCGCCGTGTGCGTCCTCGACCCGTTGCGCCCAGTTGGCGCGCAGGCAACTGTCGTGCGTACGTTGGTCGAGCAAGCTTCGCGGTTCGACTCGGCGGGCCGCCGCGATGACGCGCTGCGCGCCTACGATCAGGCGCTCGCGGCGTTCACCCCCGACACGCCAGATTCGCTCCAACGTGCCGTCCTCATGAAGCTCGGGCGCGGAGCCTTCGTCTCCCGCGCGCCGCGCCAGGCGATGGTCTGGTTTCGCCGTGCCGCGCTCGTGGGAGAGAAAGACGCAGCGGGTGCCCGGCAGCGAGGAGTCGCGCTCCTCAACCTTGCAGCCGCAGCTGAAGCCGCGGACCAGCTCGACGACGCCGACGCCGCGGCCCGCGAAGCGCTCGCGCTGTTCGACCAACAGCACGACACGGCCATGCTCGCCGCCGCGCTGAACTCCGCCGGCATGATCCGGCGCAAGCTCGGATTCCCCGACCAGGCCGCCCGCAATCTCCAGAACGCCCTGACCAACGTCCGCGCGGTGCACAACACCCGCCGCGAGAGCGTGATCGAGAACAACCGGGGACTGATCGCCGACGACGAGGCGCAGGACGCCCGCGGCCCGGTCGGGCAGGCCGCCGCCGCGCGCGCGATCGCCGCCTACCGCGCCTCGCTCGCCCTCCTCCAGCCGACAGACACCGCCGACCGCGCCCAGACGCTGAGCAATCTCGGTGTCGCGTTCCGTCGGCAATATCTCGCCGGTGGCGCGCGCTCCTTCCTCGACAGCGCCGACCGCGCCTATGCCGACGCGGGCTCGATCCAGTCGTCCCTGTCGGACCGATTGGGGATGGCGAGACTGCACCACAACCAGGCGCTGATCCGCCGCGACCGCGGCGACCTTACCGGTGCCCTGGCCGGATTGAACGGTGCCCTCGTCGAGCTTCGCGAGGCCAAGGACGAGTGGTGGGTGGCCGTCACGCTCCGTGAGCTCGCCGACACCTATCGGGCGATGGGTACCGGCAGCCACACGTCCGCGCTCACCCACTTCGATTCCGCGGCGCGTGCCTTCGAGCACCTCACCGAGAAGACCGGTGGCGACGCCAGTCGCGCGGCCTATCGTGATCAGAAGGGCGCACTGTCGCTGTACGACCACTGGATGCTGTCCGTGTTCGACGCGCCGACCTCGACGACGACATCTGGCGCGGCGTGCGATGCGTTCGAGATCGCGGAGCGCGGCCGCGCACAGGCGCTGCGTGCACTGATGTCGGCCACCGCGACACGTGCGGGTACACCCGGCGAAGAGAATGCTGTTCGAGTGACCGACGGCTGTCGAACGGCCGGACATCCCGCGCTCGCCTACTACGTCACCGCCGACACCCTGCTCGTCTGGCTGGCCGATGGGGCGGGTCGGATGCGAGTGTCGCGCGTGCCGATTGGACGTGATTCGCTGCAATCGCTGATCGCCACCCTGCGCGAGGTGATGGGAGTGGACGACGGCCCCGCTCTGCCGCCGCGCGATTCGATCGCGGTGGCAGCGGTAATCGCGACGAGGCCGCAGCCGACGGCCACCGCCAGCACAACGCGACGCGCGTCGCGCTCCGGCACCATCACGGGCGGCGCGGGGAGCGCGGTCGAGATCGAGGCGGCATTGGCCAGGCTGGCGTCCGTCCTGCTACCAGCGGAGCTGCGCGGCTCGCTGCCGGCGAGTGGAGCGCTGTTGATCATCCCGCACGGCAGCATCGCCTTGGTGCCGTTCGCGGCGTTGCCTCGAACTGCTGGCGATACCACGCCGCTCGGCGCGCGCCTCAGTCTGATCTACGCTCCGTCGGCCGAGGTGGCGCGTCTCGCCGAGCGTGTAATGGCCTCTCGCACTCGCCGCGGAGATCGGCGCGCCATGCTCGTGGCGGGCGATCCCACCATGCCGCCGGCGCTCGACGACGCGGGCCGGTCAGTGCATCTCGACCCGCTCCCTGGCGCCCATGCCGAGGCGGTCGCGGTCGCGGCGCGACTCCGCGTGGCGCCACTGACGGGAGCGCAGGCCAGCGAGCGCGCGGTGCGCGCGCGGCTGCCGGACGCCCAGGTGGTGCACCTCGCGACGCACGGCGTGGCCTACAGCTCCGATGCCCGCGCCGAGGATTCCTTCATCGCGCTCGCACCATCGACGGACGCCGGAGGGACGTTCGATACGCGAGCGGACGGCCACCTCACCGTGCGGGAGCTCCTCGGCGATCCGGCGCTCACCCTGCACGCCGACCTGGTGGTGCTCAGCGCCTGCGAGACGGCGCTGGGCCGGCTCCGGCAGTCGGAAGGCACCCTTGGACTCCAACGCGCATTTCTGGCGCGCGGCGCGCGCAGCGTGCTCGTGAGTCTGTGGCGCGTGGACGATACCTCGACGCGAATGCTGATGGAGCGGTTCTACGTGCACTGGATGGACGAGGGCAAGTCGAAGGCGGATGCGCTCCGCATGGCGCAGAACGATCTGCGCCAAGCTGGGAATGTTGCACCGCAACTGTGGGCAGCGTTTCAGCTCGTTGGCGCGGCGTGAATGATCTGCCTGCCGTCTGATCGCTTCGTTGTTCCAAAGGCTGCCCACTACGAGTGTGCGACGCTGGACGACATGCAACCCACCCCATCGATGCGGCAGAGCAACCACAGAGCACGTGCAGCGAACCGCGCCACGATTGCCGTGAAGACCACG
>JBBQYZ010000429.1:0-4027 GCA_038208205.1 Gemmatimonadales bacterium
CCCGTTGATCTCGATCGGTCCCCGGCGCCCCGTCAGGTCGAGCGACGCCGTGCGCGCCCGCTCAGCCCTGAGCCCGGCGGGTGGGACGAGACGCGAGAGCTCGAGCCCCGCGCTCTCCTCGGAGAACGGCGTGGGAGCAAAGAATCCGGCCCCGGCGGAGAGCCGCGCGCTCCAGGCGCGCGTCGCGCGGACCAGCGCCGACACACGTGGGCTGCAGATCGCGCCGTATCTGCTGTGAGCGTCGCCGCGGCCGCTCGCCGTAGCGGAAAGCCACTCGCTGGGAGAGATCGTGGCCTGCAGGAAGGCGGAGGGTGTGGTGAAGGTGTAGTTGAATCCCGGAAGGTCAGCATTGCGATAGCCGTCCTGCTCGACCGACGCGCCTGCCAGCCAGGCCAGGCGCGGGCGCGCGAGCGAATACGACACCTCACTGAAGAGGGTGCGGTGTCGGTCGCGCTCGAGCGCGTCACTACCGGTCCGGCCGTCGAGTTCTCGCGTCTGCGCTTGCCAGCGGCGTCGCCGCCATTCGAACGACGCCGCACTCCGGACCGCGAGCACGCCACTCCCGCCGACCGGCAATAGCCACACAAGACCTGCGTCCGATCGCCTCGTATTCACGCCTTCGACAACAGCGTCGCTCGCCGTATCCGCTGCGCCCTTGGGCGAGCGTCCTGTGCGGTCCTCGGCCATCGCGCCGACGGTCGCGAAGAGCGATGCGCCCCCCGACCCACTCCAAAACAGCCGGGGTCGAACCTCGCCGCGCTTGAAGTTGGGCTCGTCGGCCCACTCGTCTGTCGCGCCATCTGCGCCCTGTCGATGCACGCCGCCAATGAGCGTGTAGCCCCAGCGATCGTTCAGGCGCTTCGACAGCCAGAGCACCCCATCGGTCCCCGAGCGCGACGTTCGGTTGAGCAGCACTTCGCGCTCGTCAGCTGGCCGGCGAGAGATGAGATTGAGGACTCCCCCCAACGCCGACGGGCCGTAGAGCGCGGTGGCCGCCCCCTTGATCACTTCCGCTTGCCGCAGGTCCAAGGGAGGGATCTCGAGGAGCCCGAGTCCGCCCGGATCTGCGCCGTAGAGCGGCAGCCCGTCTGAGAGGAGCTGCGTGTACTGCCCCCGGAGCCCCTGGATCCGGACGCCAGCCCCGCCTGACGGGCTCGACGTTGCCTGCACGCGCACGCCGCTCATCTCGCGCAAGAGCACCGTGAGGTCGGCCGGGCGCATCTCGGTCTTTTCCCCAACGTCTTCGCCCGAAAGGACCTCCACCCGCTCGGGCTCGTCCTCCAAGCGTCGCTCGGCGCGAGCCGTCGTGACGACCACCGGGGCTAGCACACCGCGCGCACGAAGCGTCACGATGACCGTCGTGTCCACCCCAGCCGGCATGAGAAGCCGGATGGTATCGGGGCTGAAGCCGATCCTCGCAACCGTGATGTCCTTCCGACCAGCGCTCACCGTGAGAGTGGCGTTGCCCTGCTGGTCGGTCTGCGCGCCGACGAGGCCGCTGTGGACGACCGCGCCATCGACCGGGCGGCCGTCCGGCGACTGCACGTGCGTAGTCACACGGCAGGGAGCGGCGCCCACAGAAGACGTGCCTGGGGAATCTTGAGCCTGGCTCTCCGCTGCCCTCAATGCGACGAGAGCGACAGCGAGTGCCCACGGAACACCGAGGGAGAGACGGAGCGCGGGACAACCCATGCTACAACGGTAGTCGGCGCACCTGTCACTACGATTACAAATCGCTCCACATTGCGCACGACTCGTGCGCCGTACGATTCCCATGCGCGTCGCTCGCCGAGCGCCCGAGGTCGATCCCACCTCCTGGCGATAGACCTTGCGGCGCGAGGTTATCTTGGCGCACGTGGGAAGCGAAGCCGCACCCGGGTACCACGTCCCGGTGCAGACGAGACGGCGATGTCCCCCTCGTGAGCGTCGGTGATCCAGCGTGCGATCGCCAGCCCCAGCCCCGCACCGCTCACCGGGTCTCGCGCCGAGCCGCCGCGGTAGAAGCGATCGAAGATGCGGGGCAGCGCCTCCGCCGAGATGCCGACGCCGGTGTCCTCGACTAGTACCACTGGTGCACCGTCCGCCGCCGAGACGCCGATCGTGACCCGGCCGCCCGAGCGCGTGTACTTGATCGCGTTGTCGAGCACGATCATGAGGAGCTGCCGGAGGAGTGCCGGGTCCCCTACCACCGATGCCTCCTCGAAATCGGTGACATCGAGCCGGACGCCGCGTTGATGCGCGATCGCGCGCGCAGCGGTGGCGGCGTCGAGCGCAAGATCATCGAGGTACACGCGCTCTCGCACGAGCTCACGCTCACCCGACTCCGCCCGGGCGAGCGTGAGAAGGTCGTCCACGATCCCGCCCAGGCGAGTCGCCTCACGGCTAACCCCTTCGAGCGCCGAAGCACACGCATGTGGGTCGGTCATCGGGTGCTCGAGCGCAACGTCCGCCTGGGCACGGATTACGGCCACCGGTGTGCGGAGCTCATGGGCCGCGTCCGCCATGAAGCGGCGCATATACTCGAAGTTCTGCTCGACCGGCAGAGTGGACTTCCTGGCGAGGAGCGCGCCGCCGACGGCCACGAGCGCGAGGGCCGCGAGCGCGGCACCAGCAAAGGACGCAATGAGCGCGGCGTACTGATCCTCGAGTTCCTCGGTATCGGCGCTGGCCGCCACGACGAGCACCGCGCCAGAGCGCGGCTCATAACGTTCCGCGTAGACCCGGAGCGTGTGCTCGCCCCCAATATCGGCTTGGAGCGTGGCGCGCCCAGCTCGGCCAGCTCGCAGCGCGGCCGCGCGCACCCACGGGCTGGCGCTGTCCGGGGAGAGGAGTCGCCCGGTGCCGTCGAATAGGTAGAGCGCGCGGTCAGGGATCCGAAGCGAGCGCATCTCGCGGACACCGACGCTGACGAGCTCGCCGCTTGTGGGAACCTCCGCGTTGAGGCCACGGATGACCTCAGCCACTGCGTGTTGCAATGACCGGTCGAGTGCTGCGCCGATCTGGCGGGCCGTCACGAGGAACAGTCCCGCCCCAAGCGTGCTCAGGATCGCGGCAAATGTGGCGATGTACCAGCCCGTGAGCCGATGCTGGAGCCGCTTCAACGACCGCGTTCCGGTGCGCACCGGCGATTGCGTCCGCTGCCGGACTGCTGACTCGGTCACGAGGTCGCCGAGAGTGGCATCACGGCCCGAACCGGTAGCCGGCACCCCGGACGGTGTGGATGAGCTTCGGCTCGAAGCCGTCGTCGATCTTTCGTCGCAACCGCCGGACGAGGACGTCGAGCACGTTCGTGAACGGATCGTGATTCTCGTCCCAAACGCGCGCCGCGATAGCGGCGCGGTCGAGCACCTCGTTCGGATGTCGTACAAGGCACTCGAGGAGAGCAAACTCCTTCGCGGTGAGGGCGATCGCGTTCCCGGCGCGCCGCACTTCTCTCGTCCGGAGGTCCACCTCAAGATCGGCGACGCGGTGCCGCATCGGGGCGACGACCGGCTGGCGGCGCGCCAGCGCACGGACGCGGGCGAGGAGCTCGAGGAAGGCGAACGGCTTTGTCAGGTAGTCGTCCGCGCCTTCCTCCAGGCCCTGGACACGGTCCTCCACGGCGTCGCGCGCCGTGAGCATGAGGATGGGTATCGTGAGCCCGCGCTGCCGCACGTGGGCGCACAGGTCGAACCCGCTGCCTCCGGGAAGCATCACGTCAAGCACGAGAACGTCGTATTTCCCGAGGGAGATACGCTCGCGCCCTTCTGCGAAGTCGCTTGCGCGTACCACCTCGATGCGATGGTGTCGAAAGCCCGCAACGAGGATCGCTGCCAGGGCAGTGTCATCTTCAACGAGGAGAACGCGCATTATTCGGAATGACGGCGGCAAGACTAGGGGTCGAGTCGTGCGTCCCGGTATGGCACCTGG
Source organism: Gemmatimonadales bacterium (assembly GCA_038208205.1). Taxonomy (GTDB): domain Bacteria; phylum Gemmatimonadota; class Gemmatimonadetes; order Gemmatimonadales; family Gemmatimonadaceae; genus AG11. The sequence goes on from JBBQYZ010000429.1 coordinate 3,910, forward strand.
GTGCTTTGTTCATCTTCCATCATCCCGTTTGCCCGAACGGCGTGCCGTCCGTTACATGCTCCGAAATACCGATCGGAATTCGCGGCGGACATTCGCCGGCGGGCGCCGCGCAGCGGGA
>JBBQYZ010000430.1:0-4022 GCA_038208205.1 Gemmatimonadales bacterium
ACGGACCACCCCGGTCCGAGAGCGCAACGCTGAACCCGCCCAGACTCATCCAGGTCCCGTTGCCACCGAGCACCTGATCGAGCGCGAGCGGCACGACCGTAGCGACCGCGGCGCGCAGGCCCCCCGCGTACGCCGGCCTCGTGGGGGCCAGCGCGGTCGCGGCGCGGACGATGTGGATCGTTCGGTGAAGCGCGGGCATGCGACAAAGCTATCGCGCCCGAGAAGCGCCGGTCCGTCTGCACCCTACGGTGCGACGCGGTCCACGTGTGTGTAGAGCGTGACGCGTGCATCGCGCGCGAAGCCGGCGAGCGTGATGTTCGCCGCGTGCGCCACGCGCACTGCCAGTGCGGTCGGCGCGGAGACGGCGGCGAGCAGCGGCACGCCGAGAACCGCCGCCTTCTGCACCAGCTCGAAGCTCCCGCGACTCGTGATGACCACGAAACCCTGGTCCGACGGCTCGCCGGCGCGAATGAGCGCGCCGACGAGCTTGTCGAGCGCGTTGTGCCGGCCCACGTCCTCTCGCACGTGCGCGAGCGTTCCGTCTGCTCGTGCCCACCCGGCGGCATGGACAGCGCCGGTGGCGGCGTTGAGTGGTTGACGCGCTCCCAGCGTTCGGATGGCGCGGGAGATGGCCGCGACCGTGAAGTGCGCCTCGCCACGGACGCGCGGCAGCTCCCGCAGTACCTGGTCCACACTCTCCGCGCCGCAGATACCGCATCCGGTGCGGCCCGATAGCCGCCGGCTCCGCGTCCCCACCGCGGCGCCCACCGCTGGAGGCACCTCGAGCTGCAGCTCGATGCCACGGCTGTAACGAATCACCTCGACGCGCGTGAGCTCCTCGGGTCGTGCGATCAACCCCTCGGTCAGCGAAAAGCCGAGCGCGAAATCCTCGAGGTCCGCTGGCGTCGTCATCATGACCGCGTGCGCCGCCCCGTTGTAGGCGACGGTCACCGGGGTCTCCTCGGCGAGCGTCTCCACCACACTCGTGGCCGTGTCGAGCTCCAGGCGCACTGCCGTCACGATGGCCGTCGTATCGGCGTACCCGAGGCGCTGCATGGCGAGATCGTCGGTGAGCGAACGGCTATCGGGCATCACGGGGAGACCTGGGCACGGGAGGTGGACTCGGTCGAGTTCCACCCCCCGACTTCGGCCGCCGGGCGCGACGCGCCCGCACTTCGCTACCTGAAGAGCGCCAGCGCCTTCGTGAACGTCTGCGACACGCCCCACGCCAGCGGGATCCCGACCGCCAACCATGCCAGCGCGACGGCGAGCGGCGAGGAGTTTCCGGTCTCGTTCATCGACGTGTCTCCGAGAGGTGGTGTCATGCGGCGACCGGGCGCATCGCCGCAACGGCCTGGTCGTCGAGCGGCCTGACGAGGAAGTTGCAGATGAAGCCCACGATCAGCAGCCCGGCCATGATGTACATCGTCGTGTTGTACGACGCGGCTTTCGCCACGCCGTGGGCGATCTGGTACTCGCGGATGTAGTTCACGAGCACCGGTCCGACGATGCCCGCCGCCGACCAGGCCGTGAGCAGGCGGCCGTGGATCGCACCGACCTGCACCGTGCCGAACAGATCGCGCAGGTACGCCGGGATCGTCGCGAAGCCGCCACCGTACATCGAGAGGATGACGACGTACAAGGTGACGAACAGCCCGACACTCCCCAAGTTGCCAGCCGACGGCACGAGGAAGTAGAGGACGGCGCCGAGCGCGAAGAAGATCATGTACGTGGGCTTGCGGCCGATCTTGTCCGAGGTGGAAGACCACACGAAGCGGCCGATCATGTTCGCCAGCGACAGGACGCCGACGAACCCCGCCGCCGCCGCCGCCGTGATGCGTCCCGGGAAGAATTCCTGGATCATCGCCGACGCCTGACCCAGCACGCCGATTCCCGCCGTCACGTTCAGGAAGAGCGCGCCCCAGAGCAGCCAGAACTGTCTGGTGCGCCACGCCTCGTTCACCGGTACCTGGCGCGTGGTCACCATCTTCTGCTGCGACGGGGACGGCACCCACCCGGCCGGTTTCCACTCCGGCGCCGGCACGCGCACGAGGAAGACGCCGATCATCATGAACAGGAAGTACAGCACCCCCATCGTGACGAAGGCCTCCGACAGTCCATGCGTGGCGCTTCCCCGGTTCATGTCCATCAGCTTGACCGCCAGCGGTGAGCCGATCATCGCGCCACCGCCGAACCCCATGATCGCGAGTCCGGTGGCCATGCCCGGCCGATCGGGGAACCACTTGATCAGGGTGGAGACCGGCGAGATATAGCCGAGGCCGAGGCCGATGCCGCCCAGCACTCCGTAGCCGAGCAGGAGCAGCCAGAATTGGTGGGTGCGGATTCCGAGTGCGCCGATCAGGAACCCGCCGCCGAAGCAGCAGGCCGACGCGAACATCGCTTTGCGCGGTCCGACCCGCTCGAGCCACGCGCCCCACACCGCGGCCGACACGCCGAGAAAGACGATCGCGACGCTGAAGATCCAGCCGATCGTGCTCAGCTTCCAGTCATCGGGTGCCGACGCGGTCACGCCGATCATCTTGGAGAGCGGAAGGTTGAACACGCTGAAAGCGTACGCCTGCCCGATGGACAGGTGGATCGCGAGCGCGGCGGGAGGTACGAGCCAACGGTTGTAGCCGGGCGGAGCGACAGTGCGCTCACGGTCGAGGATCGACAGGAATGCCACGGACGAGGTCCTCCGGATGGAGTGAACGGCTGCGTGCGGCGAATCGGCTGGCGTGCTCCGGTCAGGGAGCGGCGGCAGGTGACAGGAGCTCTCGGCCGGCCGATAATGGACGCAATCACAGTGCAGGGGAAGATGTTCCCCTCCACCCGGACCGCTATGTTTCCTCCTGATGACGCTCCCCCGGATGCCCGCGCCGCCACTCTCGCACGACCACGCGCACAGCCACGCGCACGGCCACGATCATGCGCCCGGCCACGAGCATGCGCACGGGTCCCGTGGGCATGGACACCTCCACGCGCCGGGCAGTTTCGATCGCGCCTTCGCCATCGGCGTCACCCTCAACGTGGCGTTCGTGATCGCCGAGGTGACGTTCGGCCTGCAGGCGCATTCGCTGGCGCTCATCTCGGACGCCGGCCACAACCTTGGCGACGTTCTCGGACTCGCGCTGGCCTGGGCGGGCAGCGTGCTGGCGCGGCGCTCGCCCACGCCGCGTCGCACCTACGGGCTGCGCCGCTTCTCGATCCTGGCGGCGATCGCCAACGCCGGCTTTCTGCTCGTCGCCGTCGGCGCGATCGGCGTGGAGGCCGTGACACGCCTCCGTCACCCGGAGCCGATCGAGAGCGGGACGGTGATGGTCGTGGCGGCGGTGGGCATCATCATCAACGTGGGCACGGCCCTCGGGTTCATGCGCGGACGGCACGGCGACCTCAATATCCGCGCGGCATTCATGCACATGATGACCGACGCGCTGGCGTCCGCCGGGGTGGTCGTGACGGGGCTGCTCATCTCACTCACGGGGCTGCTCTGGCTGGATCCCGTGGTCAGTCTCGTCATCGTCGCACTCATCATGTGGGGAACGTGGGGGCTCGCCAAGGACTCCCTCGACCTCGCGCTCGACGCGGTGCCGGCGCGCATCGACCCCGAGCAGGTCGGCACGTTGCTCCGTGGGCTCGACGGAGTGGTGGAGGTGCACGACCTCCACATCTGGGGGATGAGCACCACCGACGTCGCCCTGACGGCGCATCTCGTGCGGCCCTGCCAGGGCGGGGAGGACGCGCTGCTCGCCGTCGCGACGGCGCAGTTGCGCGACCGCTTCGGAATTGCGCATGCCACGATCCAGCTCGAGCAGGGGCTGGCGATCCACCCCTGCGATCTCGCCGCGGCGGACCGGATCTGAGGTGACGACCGACGGTGGCAGCGCCCCGTCCGGCGCGCCGGCCTGGCTGCTCGGTCACTGGCGTCTCGTCCACGCGGCTCCCTCGCTCGGGTTCACTCCCGCGACGCGGATGGAATTCCGCCCCGATGGTGCGCTGCTCTACACCATCCCGCTCGAAGG
>JBBQYZ010000431.1:0-4018 GCA_038208205.1 Gemmatimonadales bacterium
ACATCCGCACGAACTTGCGGCCGAGCGCGCGCGCGATCGACCGGCCGAGGGATGTCTTTCCTACCCCCGGTGGGCCGACGAGGCAGAGGATCGGCCCATCGAGCCGCTCCACGAGCGAGAGCACACCGATGTAGTCGAGCACTCGTTCTTTCACGTCGTCGAGACCGTAGTGGTCCTCGTCCAGCACGCGCCGCGCGTGCGCCACGTCGATCACGTCGTCGGTGCGGTCGCGCCAGGGCAGGGCAGCCAGCCAGTCGAGGTAGGTGCGTGCCACGCCGCTCTCGGGCGACATCGCCGAGAGTCGCCGCAGTCGCCGCACCTCGCGGCGCGCGCGTACCAGCACCGGTTCGGGCAATCCCTTGCTCTCGAGCGTTTGCGCCAGGTCGTCGACGTCGTCGCCGTCATCGCCGCCGAGCTCTCGGTGAATCGCCCGGAGTTGCTCCTGCAGGTAGAACTCGCGCTGGTTCTGGAAGAGCGAGCCGCGCACGTCGTCGTCGATCTTGCGCTCCAACCGCAGGAGGTCGATCTCGCCGGTCAGCATGTCGCCGAGCGTCGCGAGCAGCGCGGCCGGCTCGCCGACCTCGAGGAGCGCCTGCCGGCGGTCGAGCCGCGTGCCCAAGTGGGCGGCGATCCCGAACGCCTGTCGCGCCGGGGAATCGGCGCCCTGGATCAGTGTGACGAGCTCCGTGGGCAGCCGCCGGTGCAGCGCGACGTACTCCTCGAACAGCGACACCGCGCGGCGGAGTCGCGCCTCGGTGTCGTCGTCGGCGATCTCGATGGTGGGCAGCGGCTCGACGAGAGCACGGAGCGCGTCGGAGCCAGGCACGAATCGCGTCACCCGGGCGCGGGCGATTCCCTCGACCAGCACCTTGACCGTGCCCGTCCCTAGTCGCGCGAGATGCCGCACCCGGGCCACCACACCCACTCGGAAAAGGTCGGCGGCCGCGGGCTCCGCCGTCTCGGCGTTGCGCTGTGCGACGAGCAGGACGAACCCGCCCTCGCCGTTGGCCGCCTCGAGGGCCGCGAGCGAGGCGGCTCTTCCCACGAGCAGCGGCATGGCGACGTATGGAAACACGACGACGTCCCGCAGCGGCAGCACCGGCAGCCGCTCGGGGGTATTGATGTCGGCGCCGTCGATCGAGAAGGTGGGCATTCAGTGAAGATAGTGGGTCGGGTGATCGCGAACTCGGTAGGTCCGCGTGTGGGCAGGTCCGTAGCTCGGGACGGCGAAGGGCACACCGACGCGAGTCTGGTGTGCCCTGGCGGTCCCGACCTACCCACGCGCCGACCTACTGACCTCCTGACCTACGCGTCGATCACCTCACGCTTCCTTCTTTCGCTTCGTCGGCGCGAGCTCCAGCAGCGGCGCCGTGCCGTTCAGCACCGACGACTCGGTGATCTTTACCTCGACCACGTCGTCGCGCGTCGGCAGGTCGAACATCACGTCGGTGAGCAGTTCCTCGAGGATCGCGCGCAGCCCGCGCGCGCCGGTGCCGCGCTTCAACGCCTTGCCGGCGATCGCCCGCAGCGCCGAGACCTCGAAGGTGAGCTTCACCTCCTCGAGGTCGAACAGCTTGGTGTACTGTTTCGTGAGCGCGTTCTTCGGCTCCTGGAGGATCCGGACCAGCGACTCCTCGTCGAGCCCCTCGAGGGGCACCGTCACCGGCAAGCGGCCCACGAGCTCCGGGATCAGCCCGAAGCGCAGCAGGTCTTCCGGCTCGACTTCGGCGAAGGCGTTCTTGGTGAGCGTCGCCGCCTTGACGGGATCCGTCTCCACCTTGGCGAAGCCGATCTGCCGCCGGCCAGTGCGCGCCTCGATGATCTTCTCCAGTCCGTCGAACGCCCCGCCGCAGATGAACAGGATGTCCTTGGTGTTGATCTGGATGTACTCCTGCTGCGGGTGCTTGCGGCCTCCCTGCGGCGGCACGCTGGCCACCGTTCCCTCCAGGATCTTGAGCAGTGCCTGCTGCACGCCCTCACCGCTCACGTCGCGGGTGATGCTCGGGTTCTCCGACTTGCGAGCGATCTTGTCGATCTCGTCGATGTAGACGATGCCACGCTCGCACTCGGCGACGTTGAAATCGCCTGCCTGCAGCAGTCGGACGAGGATGTTCTCCACGTCCTCGCCCACGTACCCGGCCTCGGTGAGTGTGGTGGCGTCGGCGATCGTGAACGGCACGTCGAGGATCCGCGCGAGGGTCTGCGCGAGCAGCGTCTTGCCCACGCCCGTGGGGCCGATGAGCAGGATGTTCGACTTGTCGAGCTCGACGTCGTCCTCGCGGACGGAGGCCGAGTTGATCCGCTTGTAGTGATTGTAGACCGCCACGGCGAGCGCCTTCTTCGCCCGCTCCTGCCCGATCACGTAGCTGTCGAGCGTGTCCTTGATCTCCTGCGGCGTGGGGACTGAGGTGATCGCCTCGGCGACCTCGCGCTCCTCGTCCTCAGCGAGGATCTCGTTGCAGAGCGCGATGCACTCGTTGCAGATGTAGACGGACGGGCCCGAGATGAACTTCCGGACCGAATCCTTCGACTTGCCGCAGAACGAGCAGCGGAGATGTTTGTCGTGCGACATGGCGGTGACTCTGCGAGAGGCGCACGCCCGCTGGTGCCGGGGCGAGGAGGGTGACCAAGAATTAACGCCGTCAGCGTATCCGGTCAAGCAAAAGACGACCGGGGCTCGTCGAAGTTTTCACGAGCCCCGTGAGACCCACCTACTTCGCCGCGGCGGCAGCGGCGAGAATCTGCGGGTCGATGATGTCGCCGCGGTGGGTGATGATGTTGTCGATCAGGCCGTAGCTCTTCGCGTCCTCGGCCGACATGAAGAAGTCGCGCACCATGTCGCGCTCGATCTGCTCGATCGGGCGCCCCGTGTGCTTGCTGTTGATCGTGTTGAGCTGGTGACGCAGGAAGAGGATCTCCTTCGCCTGGATCTCGATGTCGGCCGCCGTGCCCTGCGCGCCACCCGAGGGCTGGTGGATCATGATCCGCGAGTGCGGCAGCGCGTTGCGCTTGCCCTTGCGGCCCGCCGCCAGCAGGAACGATCCCATGCTCGCCGCGAGACCCATGCAGATCGTGTTCACCGGCGCCTTCAGGTACTGCATCGTGTCGTAGATCGCCAACCCCGCCGACACGCTGCCGCCGGGCGAGTTGATGTAGATCGAGATGTCGCGGTCCTGGTTGTCGGCTTCCAGGAACAGCAGCTGCGCGATGATGATGTTCGCGACGTCGTCGTTGATCGGCGTCCCGAGGAAGATGATGCGGTCCATCAGGAGCCGCGAGAAGATGTCGTAGCTCCGCTCGCCGCGGCTGCTGCGCTCGATGACGTAGGGAGGATAGATCGTGGCCATGGGGTCTCTCATGCGTTGGTTACCTCGTTCCGGGCGGTCAACCACTCGAACACCTTCTCTTCCGTGATGCTGCGCTCGATCTCCGGCAGCCGCCCCGCCTTCTGGAGCGACGCGTATACCTGGCCCGGGTCGGCACCGCGCTGCTCGGCGACCTTCGCCACCCGGTCGTCCACGTCGCGCTCGCTGGCCGTCAGCTCGTTCTTCTCGGCCAGGGCATCGATCAGCATGTCGCGACGTACCTGCTTCTCCGCCACGGCGGTGAACTCGCCGGCGAACTGCGTCCGCTGCTCGTCGGGAATCTGGTACGCCTGCATGTACGCGTCGATCATCCGGGTCACCCAGCTCGGCGGCACGTCGAACGGGTTGGCCTCGGCGATCTGATCGAGCAGCGACTGCCGCACGAGCGCGTCGGCGTCGCGCGTGGCGTGCTCCTCCAGGTCCTTCCGCACTGCCGCCCTCAGGGCGTCAAGCGAGTCGAAATCGCCGACCTCGCGCGCGAACGCGTCGTCGAGCGCCGGCGCCGACTTCCGCTTCACTTCCTGCAATGTGACGCGCACGTTCTTGCTCTGGCCGCGCTGCGCCTCGTCGGAGAAATCGTCAGGCCACCGCACGCGGCGCTCGCGCGTCTCCCCGGGCGCGAGTTCCATGATCAGCTCCTCGATCCCGGGGAT
>JBBQYZ010000432.1:0-4010 GCA_038208205.1 Gemmatimonadales bacterium
AAGATCGCCCGCTACGAGACGCCGCTCCACGTCACGCCGGGGGTGGAGAAGTTCTTTCACGACATCAGCCGCAACTACGCGGGCGAGCAGCGCACGTGGCTGCTCGATGTACGACAGGCGCTGGCCGAGCCGCGGGCCCGCGACTGGATCCTCGCCGACGTGTACTGGAACGCCATCCTGCGGAACACGATCTCCCTCACGGGACTTGCCGGCTCCAACAAGACGAATGTCATCCCGGCCGAGGCGAGCGCGGAGCTCGACATTCGCTTGCTTCCCGACCAGAGTCCGGATTCCATGCTCGCGACGCTGAAGCGGATCGTCGGCGACACCGCGGTGCACTTCCAGTCGCTGCTCAGCCCCAAGGCGCCGTTCGAGAGCCCGGCGAACACTGACCTCTTCCGCGCCGTGGAGCGGGCAGCGAAGGAGCGCGACCCGCAGGCGTTCGTCACCAGCTCGATGATGACCGGGGCGACCGACCGGCCCAGCTACCGGAAGCTCGGCATCATCGCCTACGGCCTTGACCCGTTCAAGGTGGAGGCGGCCGACGAGCAGCGCGGCGTGCACGGCAACGACGAGCGGCTGTCGGTGGCGAACGTGGGGTTCGGCGTGAAGTTCCTCTACGACATCCTGCGGTATGCGCAGTGATGCGGTGGGAGGTTCGAGGTGGGAGGTGACGGACAATCGCGGTCACCTCCCACCTCCCACCTCCCACCTCAAACCGCTCTACTGCACCAGGCCGGCGCGTAGCGCGTTCCACACCAGCGGCAGCGTTGCCATGGACTGCGCGCGATACTGCGGCCGGAAGCCGTAGAGGATCACGTTTCCCTTGCCGCGCCGCACATTGAGCATCGCCGCCTTGCCGGCGAGCTTCGCGCCGCCGAGCAGCCAGCCGCTCGCGAGCGGGTCGGTGCCCGCCGCGGGGTAGCGCGCGACGACCGTCACTCGCGTCGAGTCGCTGACGTCGAACGCCGGCGAGCTCTCGAACCACACCACGGAAGTCGGCGATGTCAGCCCGTTAGCCAACGGATTGCCGCGGTCGAACTCCACCCGCAGCAACGAGCCAGGCGCGTAGAAATCGCTTGGCCTCACGCCGGCGAGCACGTTCTTCACCGGCAGGTCGAGCGCCTCGATGGCGTAGTCGCTCGCGTCGTTGAAGGCGAGCACGGTGCCGCCTCCGTCAACGAAGGCGCCGAGGGCCGCAGCGCCGGCATCGCCGAGCCCGCCCTTGAGCGAATCGGGGTAGGCGCCGTTCGGACCGCGCGCGATCTGTCGCGCGGCCTGGTCGGGCAGGATGATCGCGTCGAAGCGGCCGGCGAGGTTTCCCGCCTTCACGTCGCGCGCGGTGACGACCGTCAGCGGCACCTTGTACTGGTCGAACACCCAGCGCGTCCACCCTTCGTCCATCGCCGGCGAGGCGTTGCGGAAGATCGCGATGCGGCGCGACGACGTGCCCGAGAGCCCGCTCGCGACCCACGGCGTGGAGCGCACGGCAGCGAGCGGCGTGCTGGCGGTGCCGACCGAGTCCTTGATGAAGGCGACGTCGAACCCGTAGAGCAGCGGCAGGGTGTGCGCCACCACATCGTACGGCCGCTTGGGCGGACCGCCGGGGTACTCGTGCAGGTCGGGGTAGTGCTGCACCTCGAGCAGCGTCTTGGCGAAGGCGCCGTAGGGCTGCGCCGTGTGGATCAGGTAGCTGCCAGCGGGAAAGCTGCGGCCGCTGGCGCTGAACGCCGACGTGGCGCGCCACACCTCGACCTGTCCGCGCTGGAGGATCCTTAGCGCGGCATTGACCGCCGTGTCGCGCGCGGGCTGCGCGGGAATGACGATCGTCGACGGCCAGTCGGCGCGGCCGGGGGCGTGGTTACCCGCCACGGCGTGCTTCTGCACTTCCCCGTACGCCGCGAGCCAGAGCGCGCGGTCGTCGGCGGCCTGGGCGAGCAGCGTCCAGCTCGCGGCCGTCTGATATTTCACGATGTCGCCGATGCCCCACGCGCCGCCGTTCCACTTGGTCAGGAAGTCGACGCCGGTGGTTCTCGGGTCGACGTTGTAGCCGGCGCGGAGCGAGTCGTACGACACGGTGATCGGCGACGCGAGCGCGGCGCTCGCCGTCTCGGTGAGGATGCGAATGGCGCCGTGGTAGTGCTGGAAAGCGCGCGCCGGGGTCCAGGCATCGTACGACGTGTTGTTCGCCACCCCCGGCAGGCCCATGGTGGTGAGGCGCCAGGTCATCGACTTGCCCATCTGCGCCACGCCGGCCATCAGGATCGGATCGATGTTCGGCTCGATCGGGTCCATGTACGGCGGGATGAAGATGCGCGAGCCGTTGGAGCCCTGCTGGTGGATGTCGTTGACGATCTGCGGGTGATACGGCGAGTACAGCGAGTCGATCACCATCTGCGTCTCGACCTGCGTGAAGGCGTACCAGTCGCGGTTGTTGTCGTGCCCCGTGTAGTAGTGGTAGAGGGAGGGCGGGCCGCTCCCTTCCCACGCGGTGCCGAGCGAGCCGCGGTACCAGTCGCCCACGATGTCCACGCCGTCGGGGTTGAGCGAGGGCACGAGGATCACCAGCGTGTTGGCGCGGATCGCCCGCGACTCGGCGTCCTCCCCCGTCACGAGCCGGTGGGCGAGACCGAGCGGAGTGAGGATGCCACCCACCTCGGTGGAGTGGATGCTGGATGTCACCAGCACGACCACCTTGCCATCGCGCTCGAGCCGCTCGCGCTCGCCGGCCATCATGAGCCGCGGGTCGGCGAGCCGGCGCTGCTCCTCCCGCAAGCGCGGCAGGTTGGCGAGGGTGGCCGAGTCGCTGATGAATACGGCGATGAAGGGACGGCCGAGGGTCGTCTTGCCCAGCGTGTGCAAAGCGATGCGCGGCGAGGCAGCGGCGAGCGCGGTGAAGTACGACACGACCTGCTGCCACTGCGGGAGCTTGCGGTCGGCGCCGGGCTCGAACCCGATCACCGACGCCGGCGTGGGAACCGCACGGCGCTGCGCCCGGGACGGGGCGGGCGCGAGGAGGAGCGCCGCGACCGACGCGGCGAGGAGGACGGAGCGAGCGAGCATGTGGCGGGACTCGGTGGGGAGACGGTGAGGATGCTGTTGTCGTTACGAACCGGGCGGCCGGTTCGTTGGCTGGCGTGCAACTCGTTCAGCGTTGTCCGACCTTGTACTTCGTCAGGATCTCGCGGACACGATCGAGCGGAATCGCCTCCGTCGTGCGACCCCGGTTGGTGACGGAGGTGGCCATGAAGAGCGAGTTGTAGATCGCCTCCTCGGTCGCCTCCACGACGCCCTCGAACAGTGCCGACATGTCGTCGTTCGACAGTTCCTGCGTGGCGCGGAGCGCGCGGGACGGGTTCGGTCCGGCGGGTGCTACCGCGCGTCGCACCTCCTTCGCGGTGGAGAAGGCGATCACGAAGTCGCCCGAGCCGTTCGACGCGCTCGACCCGGTGCGAGCGAGCCCCATGATGGCGCGCGCCGCCAAGCGTTCGAGGTTGCGGTCGGACAGCGGCGCGTCGGTGGCCACGACGATCATCACCGAGCCGTCGCCGCGCTCACGCTCCAGGGCGTCCTTGAAGGCGTAGCGTCCGAGCTCGCGGCCGACGGGCGCGCCGAGCACCTGGAGCACACCGCCGAAGTTGGTCTGCACCAGCACGCCCACCGTCCAGCCGCCGAGCATCCTCGGCACGATGCGCGACGAGGTGCCGATGCCGCCTTTCCACTCGAAGGCGGTCGTTCCCGTGCCCGCCCCCACGCTGCCTTCGGCGACCCTGCCCGACGCGGCACTCGCGAGCGCCGCGTGCACCGCCTCGCGTCCCACCGGGTGGGAGCGGATGGCGTTGAGGCTTCCGTCGTTCGTCTCGCCGACCACCGGATTGATGGAGCCGACGCGTTCCATTCCCGGCATGGAGAGCAGCTCGTCGGCGAGCGCATCGGCCACACGCCACACGCAGAGGGTGCAGGTCAGCAGGATCGGCGTCTCGAGCTCGCCGAGCTCGCGAAGCTGGGTC
>JBBQYZ010000433.1:0-4006 GCA_038208205.1 Gemmatimonadales bacterium
AGCGCGAGCAGTAGTTGCGGCCGGCGGAAGTGCGCTTCGTGGTGGTGCATTCAAGCCGCGCAGCTCTCCGTATTCGTTTCAGGGACTCGGCAAGCAGGGTCTCGAGCTTTTGGCGCTGGCAAAAAGGGAGACCGGTTTGCCGATCGTGACCGAGGCGATGGATGACGAGGGAGCACATCTTGTTGCCGAGGTCGCCGACTGCATCCAGATCGGCGCCCGCAACATGCAGAACTACTCCCTGCTGCGTACGGTCGGCCGCATCGGCAAGCCCGTTCTGCTGAAGCGCGGGATGGCCGCCACCATCACGGACCTGCTCATGAGCGCGGAGTACATTCTCGCCGAGGGGAACACGCAGGTGATCCTCTGCGAGCGAGGCATCCGCAGCTTCGATCCGTCGACGCGGAACCTGTTCGACGTCACCGCCATTCCGCTCGTGCAGAAGCTGTCGCACCTGCCGATGGTGGCAGACCCGAGCCATGGCACGGGACTTCGCGACAAGGTGATCCCGATGGGCCGCGCGGCGATCGCTGCGGGCGCCGACGGCCTGCTCGTCGAAGTACATCCCAATCCCGAGCGCGCGATGAGCGACGGTGGGCAGTCGCTCTTTCCCGACCAGTTCGCGCGCCTGGTCCGCGAGGCACGCACCATCGCCGAGGCCATCGGTCGGTCGATCAGCCCCGTGCCGGGGACCGCCCCCACACTGCGCGGGTAGTACAGGGAGCAGGCAGCGGTGCGCGATCTACTCGCGCCGCCCGCTCTTCCGCCCTCGACGGAGTTCGAATGCTCGCTCGCTCGTTGTCCCTTCTCGTCGCGCTCGCCGTCGCGCCGGCGCTCAGCCCCATCGCGTGCCTGTCGGCACAGTCGGCCGCCGCGCCGCGTGACCTGCTCGACCGAGCCGTCTCCGCCTGGTCGCGCGTGAAGACGGCGCGCGCCACCTTCGAGCAGACGATCGCCAACCCGCTCACCGGATACACGCTCCGTGCCACGGGTGAGTATCAGCAGCAGCGACCGGGCCGGTTGTCGGTCCGCTTCGACCAGCCGGCCAACGACCGCATCGTGGCGGACGGCAGGTACGTGTGGCTCTACCTGCCGAGCACCGCGCCCGACCAGGTGATCCGCACTCCGTTGGGCAGCTCCGGCACGGGAACGGTGGACCTCACCGCGCAGTTCCTCACCTCCCCGCGCTCGCGGTATACCGTGACCTCCGGAGGGTCGAGCGTCGTGAGCGGCCGCGCAACGCATGCCTTCACGCTCGTCCCCAAGGCCGCGTCGCCAGCGCCGTTCCGGACGGCCACTGTCTACATCGACGACGCCGATGCGAGCATCCGCCAGTTCCAGGTCACGGAGCAGAGCGGTGTGCAGCGCACCGTACGTCTGACGTCGTTCCGTGCCAACGTGCCCGTCGACGCCAGGGCCTTCGTTTTCACGGTGCCGGCCGGGGCGCGCGTGGTGGCGCGCTGACGCGCTCCACTCCGGGACGGGTAACTCTCGCCCAGCGACCGACGGTCTAGCGTGCGATGAAGGTTGCTGGTATCCGTTAGAGCTGGTGGAGTCGTTCGATACCCTCGTCCGGTCCGGTCCGATGGCGGAGTTGAAGCGCGCCCCCGACTCGTTCGACCAGCTCGCCGCGTCCATCGAACGCGTGCTCCGCACCGATCTGGCACCGCCAGGCACGGCCTCGAATCTCGCCGGCACGATCGATCGGCTGATGCACGAGGAGGCGTGTGCGGCGGAACTGCGCATCGCCTACCTCCGCGTCCTCGTCATCGCGCCCTACGCGGTACTGGGCGCGTGGACCTTCGCACGCGCCGCGCCGACCGACGACACCGTTCTACTCGGTCTTCCCGCCGCGCTCACTCTGGCCTGGCTTGCGGCGGCAGGGGCGCTCACCTTCGGACTGCGCCGCGGCGCATTCCGGCACTGGATGCCTCACGTGGTGCCGTACGCTGATGCGCTGATGATGACAGCCGCATTCCTCGCCACCTGGCGCGCGCGGCCGGTGGCACTGGCCGCCGTCACCGCGCCCATCGCGTACACGACCTCCCTCTGCGCCTTCCTCAGCCTCTCGGGCGGGCTGCGACTGTCGCGCGGCGCCGCGCGGTCGGCGGCGGTGCTCGGCGTGCTCGTGTTCGTGGCCGCCGCCGCCACCGCGCGCATGGACACGGCCGCGGCGCTCGGCATCGGGACCGCGCTCGTGGCGACCGGACTGCTGAGTGGGAGCGTGACGACGCTGATTCGCCGCCTGGTGACCGACGGTGTCGCACGATCAACGCTCGCCAGCATGTACAAGGACGCCGAGGCGGCGATCGATGCCCGGGAACAGGTGCTGAAGATCGTCTCGCACGATCTGCGCAACCCGTTGCACACCATCTCCATGTGCGCGTCGGTGTTGCTTGATGTGCCGATGCCGGCCGAGAAGCAGGCCGAGCACCTGCACCGCGTCAAGCGCGCCGGCGAGCGGATGAACCGGCTCGTGCAGGATCTGCTCGACGTGGCCAAGCTCGAGGCGGGGCGCGTGGCGATCAGCGCCCGGCCGGTGGCCGTTGCGCCGCTCGTCCGCGAGTCGCACGAGATGCTCGCGCCGCTCGCGGCCGAGAAGGGCGTCACTCTCGACATCGTGGTGGCGGACGGGCTCCAGCAGATCGTCGCCGATGAAGGTCGCGTGCTGCAGGTGCTCTCGAACCTCGTCGGCAACGCGGTGAAGTTCACCCCGGCCGGTGGACGGATCGTCATCCGTGCCGAGGACGCGCCGGGGGGCGTGCGGTTCTCCGTGTCGGACACCGGTCAGGGGATGTCGCCCGATCAGCTCTCGCAGATCTTCGGGCAGTTCTGGCAGGCGAACCCCGCGGACCGGCGGGGCATCGGCCTCGGCCTCTCGATCGCCAAAGGGATCGTCGAGGCGCACGGGGGACGGATCTGGGCCGAGAGCCAGCCGGGCCGGGGCACGACCTTTCACTTCACCCTGTCGTCGAGCCTCTCGAGCGCGGCGACGGCAACGGCGAGTGGATCTCGCGACCGCCGGCGCTCGGGTGAGGTGGCGCCGGCGGGCGGGTGATCGTTCAGGGCATGGAGTCCCGGGCGCGCGCAGCGGCCTCCACGAACCCAGTGAAGGCGCCGTCGGTGTCGGTGACGCCGCAGTGCCCCGACTGGCACCCTTCGATGCAGCCGCCGATGACGAAGCCGACGCTCTTGCCGTCGCGCGACACGTCTTCGTGCACGGCGTGGGGAATCTGGTCGCTGGCGTGCGAAAGATTCGTCGTTTTGACCTTGAGATAGAACATCTTGTCCTTCTCCTCGGACACCATCACGACCAGGGGGGGCTTCGTTCCCCGGGGAATGATGAAGACGTAGTTGATGCCCCTGCGCAGGCCGAGCCGGCTGTAATTCTTCGTGCTGAAGAACGCGGCGACGAAACGGTGCGGCTCTGGCTGCCCGAGCTCCTTGCGGATCATCTTGGCCGAATACACGCGGATCGACTTCTCCGGCTCCGAGTTACCGATCGTGAGCGGGTCCCCGCTCACGGATGCGGTCATCGGGCCCAGCTCATAGTCGTTCTCCGCCTCTGCCACGAGCTGATCGTGCAAATCGTCGGTCGCGCTCCCGCTCGTGCGCGTGCCTGTGCAGCTCATCATCCCCGCGCACGCCACGACACCCAGCGCCACGCGACGCCACCTGTGTTCCGTCGCTTTCGAGACCGTCATACGTCCTCCCCTTGGTCGATTCACATGAATCCTCCGGCCATCAGAGCCGCTCGCGCTCACACGCGCGCACCGAGCCCGGCGCGGGACGCGCGCACGAGTCGGCAGCTCAGTACTCCGAGCCGGCACCGTTGATTCCGCAGTGGTTGTCCTGGCACGGGCCCTCGACGCACGCCGCCATCACGAACGCCACCAACCCCTTTCCAACCATCGCGTGTACCGCTCGCGGGTAATCGTTCTCGGCTTGGTGCAACTTCTTCTTATACTTCAGGTAACGCATCGGCACCGTCGTATCGGTGGGCACGACG
>JBBQYZ010000434.1:0-3999 GCA_038208205.1 Gemmatimonadales bacterium
CGCCACTCCCGATGATGCCTGGTGGTGGTTCGATGTCTCTGGCGACCGGCAGCGCTACGCTCCGTTCCAGGCGGCGACCGCCGACACCCAGAAGGCGGTGAAGTCCAAGATCGTCGCCTTCTACGCGAACCTTCTCGAGGCGCGGGCGCGACCCGTCGAGCCGCGCAGCCATTGGGGTCGCCGCCCCAAGGCGGCGTCCTAGACCGCAGGTCGTCGGCGCGCTACGGCGCGCCGGCCGCCAGCGCCGCCCAGTACCGCCCCATCTGGCCGCGCTGGGCCATCTCGCCGGGCACGATCCGCGCTGCCCTCCAGGCGTCCGACGGGACGGCGTCGCAGTACCGCAGCAGGCCAGGGGTCGCGCCATAGAGCTCGAACAGGGGCCGCGCAGCGTGGGCATACCATGCGAGCATCCATCTCAGCTCGTCGTCGCTCGTGCTCCGTCTCGCGCGCGAATCGACCGCTGCGATGACGGCGCGGAACGTTCCCTCCGGCAGGGGAGGAACGCCCGTCAGGACCGGCGCTTCCACGGCGCTTCGCCAGACCAGGAAGAGCGCGCGCTTGATCGCCTCGCCTGCCGAGTCGTCGACCGAAAACAGCTCGATGTAGGCATTGACGATGGCCGGATATTCGCCGTAGAGCCCGGAGCGCTCGATCTGCCGGTCACGCTCCTCGACGGAGCCACCCGCTCCGTTGACGCTCGCGAGCACAGCCTCTTCCCATCCGGCCAGCGAGCGCAGACTCAGCACGCGTCCCGCTACCTGGTCGCGGCGTGCGAGGCGTTGCGCAGCCGAAGCGTGGTCCCCCACGGGTCCGTCGCCAGCCAATCGTCGCCCGACTGCTCGACGCGGTAGCCCCCGTGACGGAGACTGGCGGCCGCACCGGCCGCGCCACCCGACGCCGCGGGAACCAACACCTCCCATTCCAGAAGCCGGGCATCGCCGTCCGTCGGCCGCGGCGCATTCGTCGCCCAGCTGTTGACCCCGAGGTGATGGTGGTATCCACCGGCGCCAAGGAAGAGCGCTCCCGGGTAGCTCCAGACCATCTTGTCGAGCCCCAGTCGCTCGTGGAAGAAGGCGGACGCCGTTTCGATGTCAGCCACGTGCAGATGTACATGCCCGATCACCGCGCCGCGCGGCATCCCGGTCCAGCGCTCGCCATTCGCCGCCGCGATGACTGACGCGAGATCGAGTGGGGCTGTCTCCATGTCGATCTGGTGGTCGGTGACGGACCAGGCGGAGCGCGGGCGGTCCGCGTACACCTCGATACCGAGTCCGTCCGGATCGCGAAGGTAGAGGGCCTCGCTCACGGCATGGTCCGACGCGCCGGCACGCACGCCGATCTCCGCCAGATGCGCGACGAACCGACCGAGGGCGGCGCGGTCCGGCAGAAGGATGGCGTAGTGATAGAGCCCCAGCCGACCGTGGTGAGGCACCGGCACCGCTCCGGCCCGCTGCTGGAGGGTGACGAGCACGGCGTCGTCGCCGGTGGTCCCGAGCGTGGCCACTGTTTCAGTACGGGACAGGGCACGCAATCCCAGAACCTCCACGTAGTACGCGAGCGATCGCGAGAGGTCGGCCACCTGGAGACGGATGCCTCCCAACCTCGTCGCTGCCGGCAGTCGGTAGCCCGGTGGCGCAATGCCGGCGCCGGCGCCGGTATCCACCTGTCCAGCGCGAGAACAGTCCGTCATGCGCTGCTCCGAGTCGGTGCGGGCGACGATCAGCGCGAGCTGTAGGAGCGGCTGTACGAGCCGCCGTCGCGGCGGCCGGCGAGGGCGCGATCGATCGACAGCATTCCGGGTCCGGCAAGGAGGAGGGTCAGGGAAGCACCGAACAGGGTGAGGGTGAACTCGTAGCCGGCCGGCAGGAAGAACCCGGCGGCGAGGTGCACCATCAGCAGGGCGACCAGCATCTCGACCATCAATCCGAGCGCGGCGAGTCGCGTGAACAGACCGACGACGAGCGCGATTCCGCCGAAGCACTCGAGCAGCGCGACGAAGGGGCCGGCAACGCCGGGCATCGGGATTCCCATCTTCGTGAAGGCTCCAGTCACGCCGACGAAGCCGTAGATGAACAGCTTCTGATAGCCGTGCATGGCGAACACGACGCCGGTGACGATCCGCAGGACGGCGATGCCGAGCTGCTGCTGGGAGGGAGAGGCGGTGAGCGTCGAGCGGTTGGCCATCGGAAGTCTCCAGAGGTGATGCGGCGTGCCGCCGGGTGGTGCTTCAGGGACATTCCATCGATCGGAGTGGGGGCGGCCGACCGTCCTGCAAGGGCTAGGCGCGGTCCCGCGCGTGGGCCCGTCAGATCATCCGCTTCCACTTGAGCGCGAGCACCATCAATGCACCAAGGAGGAGCTGGAGGCCGAGCATGATCTCGAAGCCGAACGGATGGTGAGCGAAGGGGATGCGGTCGAAGTTCATGCCGAAGACCCCCGCGATGACCACGAAGGGCACGCTCAGGGCGCCGACCACCGCCAGCCCCTTGGAGACGGTGCCGAGTCGATTGGAGACCTGGGTGAGATAGCTGTCGAGCGTGCTGCTGAGAAGATCGCGATAGCTGTCGAGCGCGTCGGTGATGCGAAGCATGTGGTCGTACACGTCGCGAAAGTACAGCTGCTCTTCGGGTGGGATGAACTGTGACGGCCGCATGGTGAGCTGGCTCAGCACGTCACGCTGCGGCGCGAGGTAGCGCCGCAGCGTGATGACGAGTCGCTTCACCTTGAAGATCTCCTGCAGCAGCTGCTCGTCGAACTGGCCGAACACCCGCTCCTCGAGATCGTCCACGAATTCGTCGAGCTTGTCGAGGATCGGGAAGTAGGCGTCGACCGCGGTATCGAGCACGAGGTGCGCGATACGGGCCGGCGAGCGGTCGAGCAGCTCCGGGTGCGCTTGCATGCGCGCGACGATGGCGTGCATGGCCGGTGTCGGCTGCACATGCGCCGTCACGACGGCCTGACGGGTGACGAAGATCGTGACGTTGGCAGTCTCGAGGTCGTACGGGTCGGGAGTCGTCTCGCAGAAGGCGACCACCCGTCCCACGATGACCACGAAGTCGGGATACTCGTCCACCTTCACCCGACTGATCGGGTTGCGCGCGTCCTCGACGGCGAGCGGATGAAAGTGAAACAGCTCGCTGAGGAGCGCCGCCTGGGCGCGGTCCGACACGTCGAGGTCTACCCACAGCATCCCCTTCCCCGCTTCCACCGCGCGTCGAAGCTCGACCACCGTGAGGCCGGTCTCCACCGATCCGTCCTCATGCCGGAGCACGCTCGGTAGCACGAGCGCCGCGGGGCTTGCCGCCGCGCGCTCGAGCGACGCCGTCAATGGACGCCCTCGGTGGCCGCGTCGATCGGGTGCAGATGCCGCACGTCGACCGGCAGAAGAGACTGCAACGCGGTCGCCACCATGGCGCGGTGACAGTGTGCGGGTTCGGCCTCGAAGCAGAGGAGACAGATCATTCGCCCGGCTCGCACCAGCTCCGCTAACGTCTCGAGCTCGAACTGCGTCTCCGGCCTGGCGAGGTGCCGGCTGAAGATCGCCCGCATCTCGGCGTGCCGACCGGCGCGCGCTGCCGCGCGGCCATCGGAAGGTGTGCCGAGCGCGCGCATGTGCAGGTAGTCGATGCGGGCCTCCGCGAGGTTCGCCGACAGACGCGTCTTCGCAAAACCCGGGCGTCGCGAGCTGGCGACCGCCCGGACATCGACGAGGAGCTGCACGCCCTCGCCGAGAAGCGCGTCGAGAAAGGCGCGCACGGTCGTTCCTTCGTATCCGATGGTGGCGATGGAGGTCATGCCCGAATGATATCCCGCGGCCGTCTACCGGGCATCGGGGCGCGGATGCCCGCGCTCAACAGTCCGTGAGACCGAATCGGGAAGCGGCATGCTCGCCCGTGACGGACGCGAGGCGGCGCGCACCGCTGCCGTGAATTGAGCCGGTGGGAAAGGAGAGCTCCCAGAGACGTCCGTCGCGGGGGTCCCTGAACAGCCACTCCCACC
>JBBQYZ010000435.1:0-3997 GCA_038208205.1 Gemmatimonadales bacterium
GACCGATGCCAGCGGGACGCGCTCACGGGTGCGACTGAGAACGCTGGTCACAGCGAGCACGAACGCGCACCGCTGGCGCTCTCCATCAACGGTATCGCCACCTCAGGTGCGCGTCAGGGCGTGGTGCTCGCTATTGGCGCCGTGATGCCGTATTGTAGCACTCCGCATTACGGTAGCAGCTGCGATGCAGAGGAAGGTGTATCGGGTGTAACCACACGGAGGGAGTGATGAAGAGAATCACAGGATTCATCGTTCTGTCGGGCGCGATGGCGTTGGGCGCGGTGGCGTCGGCGCAAGGAAATTCGACCCCGGGGGCCGACCGTTACAACGATAATCCGGGCCGTCAACAGGCAGCCGAGGTCGGCGCACAGTGCGGTTCGGGTGCGGGCTCGGGCGCCTTTGGCTTCTTCGGGAAAGACAACAACCTTTCCGGTGGTGCGAACGGGCCGGCGACCGGACAAGCCAATTCATCGATCTGCGGAAATCGCCAGGGCAATCTTCCGTAAGTCGAGCGCTGGAGGTGAGCGGGCGGTGATGACACCGCCCGCTTTTCTTTTTGAGCGTACGGTTCGCAACGCTGCTCGCGCCGCAGCCATCGCGACGACAGGCAATTCGCGCTGCGACTCCGCGCGAGTAGTGCTTCTCCCTGGCCGGGCCCTTCGCACGGATTGAATGATCTCGATCATTCTCAGCGACGTCCGCTACGCCATGCGCGGAATTCTCTCCAGGCCGGCGTTCACCGCTGTCGTCCTCGCCACGCTCAGCCTCGGCATCGGTGCCAGCACGGCGATTTTCTCCGTGGTGCACGGCATCCTTCTGCGGCCGCTTCCGTATTCCGAACCGCGGCGACTCGTCAAGCTCGAGCAGGGTGATCCGTACTACAAGGTCTCAGAGCCGGAGTTCGCCGACTACCGACGCTCCCGCTCCTTCGAGCGCGTGGCGGCCATCAGGATGGAGAGTGCGAACATCACCGAGGGCACCGGCGACCCCGAGCGCATCACTGGCGCGCGCGTCTCCGATGGGTTCTTTCAGATGCTCGGCGTGGTCCCGATCGTCGGGCGCACCTTCACCCCCGACGAGGATATGCCAGGGGGACCGCCTGTCATCGTGCTCGCATACGGACTCTGGCAGCGTCGCTATGGCGGGACCATGAGCATCGTCGGGAAAGACGTCGTGGTCAACGGAGTGCGCCAGACCGTCGTCGGCGTCATGCCGCCACGGTTCGCGTATCCGTCGCCCGACGTCGCTGCGTGGATCCCGCTTCGTCTCGAGAACGGCAATCTGTGGGCGCGGAACAACCACTACCTCACTCTCATCGCGAAGCTCGCGCCGGGCGTGACGTTCGCGGTTGCGGTGCGGGAGCTCAACCTGATGACGAGGGAGTGGACGCGAGAGTACCCCAGTACGTACGCGCCTGCCCAACCCCTGTCGGTAAACGCGTCACGTCTGGACGACGCCGTGCTGGGCAAGACCCGCCCGTACCTGTACGCGCTGTTCGCCGCGGTGGCGTTCGTACAGCTAATCGTGTGCGTGAACGTCGCCAGTCTGCTCCTCGCTCGCGGGGAGTCACGCCGCAGGGAGTTCGCCATCCGCTCGGCCCTTGGTGCGTCGCGAGCGCGCCTCGTGCGCCAGGCCCTTACCGAGAGCGCGCTGTACGCCATTGCCGGCGGCACGTTGGGACTCCTCGTCGCGTGGGAAGGCATGCGGGTGCTCATCGCGGTGGCGCCGCCGAGCATCCCACGACTCGACGAGATCGGCGTCGACAAGGCTGTACTGTCGTTCAGTCTCGCCCTCTCGATCGTGTCCGGCCTGCTCTTCGGACTCGTGCCGGCTCTGCGTTCCACGCACGACAACGCGGGGGAAGCGATGAAGGAAGCGGGTAGGACGAGCCGACAGGGGCGGGGGATGACCCGCGCCAGGCGCGTGCTCGTGATCTCGGAGGTGTCGCTGGCGGTGGTCATGCTCAGCGCGGCGGGGCTCATGCTGCGCTCGCTGTGGAATCTTCAGTCGATCGACCTCGGATTTCGCACCGACAACGTGCTGACGATGCGCGTTGGTCTTCCTCCGGACCACTACCCGGACGCCAGATCCGTGCTCCTTTATCAGACGCTGCTGGATCGCGTGCGGGCGCTTGGGGGGGTGCGTGCCGCGGGAGCGGTGGCCGACCTTCCGGTCGCCGATGGATGGAGCGTATGGTCCATTCTCATCGATGGCGCGCCGATGACATCAGTGGGCGCGGCGCCGAGTGCCATGCGAGAGCAGGTGACGCCGGGGTACTTCGAGGCGCTCGGGATTCGCGTGGCCCGCGGCCGGGCATTCGCGGAGAGCGACCGTGTCGGCGCACCACTGGTGATGATCGTCAATGAGACGATGGAGAGAAAGCGGTGGCCGGGAAAGAGCGCGATCGGCGGCACGATCAAGATGTTGAGCCCCACGGCGCCCTGGGCAACGGTCGTGGGTGTCGTGAAGGATGTGCGCCAGGGGGGATTTCTCACCGCTCCGCCGCCCACGATGTTCTTTCCACATGCGCAGGCAGGGGTGAGCGCGTACTACACACCCGGGGACATGACGCTCGTGATCAGGACCGGCGGCGATCCTCTCGCGCTTGTGGGAGAGGTGCGCGGCATCGTTCGCCAGCTCGAGCCGGCCGCGCCGCTCTCACGTGTGCAATCGATGGAGCAGGTCGTCGCGGCGTCGGTGGCGAGCCGCCGGTTCAGCACGCATTTGCTCGCCGGCTTTGCCGCGCTCGCGCTCTTCCTGGCGGGGATCGGCACCTACGGTGTGATCTCGTACGGCGTGACGCAACGTACCGGCGAAATGGGCCTTCGGATCGCGCTCGGCGCGCCCCCGTGGCGCGTGCTCGGTTTGGTGGTTGCCGAAGTCGTTCATCTTGCCGCGATCGGATTGGCAATCGGGACGGTCGGCGCCCTGGTCGTGACGCGGCTCATGCGGAGCATGTTCATCGGGCTCACCCCGACTGATCCGGTGACCCTGGTGGCGGTCACGATCATCATCGCGCTCGTGGCAGTCGTGGCTTCATGGGTGCCCGGCCGACGAGCGATGGCGGTCGCTCCCGTGGAAGCGATGCGGGCGGAATAGTCTCCACGATCCGCGTTCGTGCGCAGGCGCGTTGCCGAAGCTCGCGGCAACTACCGCATCCGCTCCGCCCACACCATCACCGGCACCTCTCCTTCGGCCGGAACTCTGCCGTTCCCCCCGTCTTCTCGGCCGCCCTCCGACAGGCGGAAGGGGTCATGTCGTCGCCGCACGCCGTCTGGCCGGCGACCGTGACGTAACAGACGCCTCGCACAGTACCGGGAACAGGGCGGTCTTCGTTCTTCGCTCGCTCGATGGCTTCAGTGATCTCGCTTTTCGTCATTCGGACTCCGTGCGATGCGCGTGTGCGGTGTTGCTCGCCACCTGATTGTTTTTCCTGAATGGGACGCGAACGCTGCCGCGACACGCCCCCGAAGCTATGGGCCATGCGGTCGGCTACCGTCACGTGAGGGGCAATCGCGCTCCATCGCGGGACGTGCGACGATCTGCGAGGGCATGCAGCCGGCTAGATAGCGTCGCGGTGTGGTCGCGCTCATGCGACATGGCGACGCCGCCCATCAGCCGCCGGTCGGACTCTCGATCTCGCGCGCTGCGCTCTCCTTCAGCGCCGCGGCAAAGGCGGCGAATGCCTGGTCGAGTCCATCCGCCGTCCGGAACTCGCCGGGCCGCCGGCCGAGGTACCGCCGGAACATGTTCCGCAACGCGCTCGACGATGGGAAGTTGAGGGCAAGAGTGATTCGTTCGACCTTGCCGCCGGTCGACGCCAGCAGGTGGACGGACAGCAGGAGCCGGCACCACGCCGTCAGCGCGCTCGGCACGGGAAGTCCAGCCCGAGCACACTGATTGAGCAGCGTCTTTCGGTTGACACCGAGGGCATTCGCCAGCGCTTCGACCGAGTGGTCGTGCGTCGGGTAGAAGAGACAGAACTCCACGAAGCCGT
>JBBQYZ010000436.1:0-3995 GCA_038208205.1 Gemmatimonadales bacterium
GATGCGCATCCCGTACTCCCAGCTCCGCTTCTCCCAGGCTGAGGTGCAGACGTGGGGGCTCCAGGTGCGCCGCTTCATCCAGCGTCGCAACGAGCAGGACCAGTGGGCGTTCTGGCGCAAGACCGACGTCGGCGGACCGTCGCGCTTCGGTCATCTGGATGGCGTGCGCATCGCGCACCTGCCCCGCCACGTTGAGCTCGTCCCCTACGTGGTGGCGCGGTCGCGCTACATCCGGCCCGGCACCCCGGGCGATCCGTTCAACGACGGCAGCGTCCAGGACACTCGGATCGGTGCGGATCTCAAGACCCTGCTGAGCTCCAACTTCACCCTGGACGCCACGCTCAACCCCGACTTCGGGCAGGTGGAAGTGGATCCGGCGAGCGTGAACCTGAGCGCGTTCGAGACCTTCTTCTCCGAGAAGCGCCCATTCTTCGTCGCCGGCTCCGGCATCTTCGACTTCGGGTCGGCCAGCTGCTACTTCTGCAGCAACTTCAGCTCGGTCGAGTCGTTCTACTCGCGGCGCATCGGGCGTCAGCCGCAGGGCGCCGACCTCGCCGGCGTTCCGAACGGATTCGCCGACGTCCCGGAAAGCGCCACCATCCTCGGTGCGGCGAAGGTCACCGGACGCACGGCCAACGGCCTGACCGTCGGCGTGCTCGATGCCGTCACGCGCCGCGAGTCCGCAAAGGTGATCGACGCGACGGGCAATCGCTTCGATCGGGAGGTGGAGCCGCTCACCAACTATTTCGTCGGCCGCGCCACCAAGGACTACCGCAACGGCGACGTCGTGGTGGGCGGGATCGCGACCTCGGTCGTGCGCCGGCTCGACGACGGTGCGCTGCGCGACCGGCTCAACGCGCATGCCGAGGCAGTCGGCACCGACCTCGTGGCGCGGTGGAACAAGAAGACCTACTCGCTGTTCGCCACCGCGGAGCTCTCCAACATCGCCGGCGACTCCCTGGCATTGTTGCGCGCGCAGCGCTCGAGCGCGCGCTACTACCAGCGGCCGGACCGCCGGTTCGGGCGGGGCGGCTTTCTCTCCGGCTTCTACGACTCGAGCGCCACGAGCATGCAGGGCCTCGCGGGATACCTGCGCCTGGCCAAGGATGGGGGCAACCTGAACTGGGAGGCGCAGGTGAATACGCGCACGCCCGGGTTCGAGGTGAACGACATCAGCTTCCTGTCGCGCGCCGACTACGTGCAGGAGGTCGCCAACGTGGCGTACAACTGGACGAAGCCCACGTCGTGGTACCGCGACTTTGCGGTCGTCGGCGGCGGGTCCAGCCAGACGAACTTCGACGGAGACTACACTGGCGGCGACGTGCACGCGTACGCGGGCGGGCAGACGCCGCAGTTCTGGCGCTGGAGCGCGTTCGTCATCCACGAGATGCAGAGCTACGACGACCGCGCCCTGCGCGGTGGACCGCTGGCCATCGCTCCGGCCGCCGACATCTACTCCGGCAACTTGAACACCGATTCGCGCCACGCGGTGGTGCTGAGCACCAGCCCGCAGTTCGTGCGCGACGCCGACGGCGGCTTCCGGTCGCGCCTGAACGCGTCGGCGCGGTGGAAGCCGGCGCCGAACGTGTCGGCCAGCTTCGGGCCGTCGTACAGCCTGTCTCGCGGTACGCAGCAGTACGTCACGAGCGTGGGCGATACCACGAACACCGCATTCTACGGGCGCCGGTACGTGTTGTCCGACCTCGTGCAGAAGACCCTCTCGCTCGACACGCGGCTGACGGTGACCTTCACCCCGACCTCCTCGCTCGAGCTGTATGCGCAGCCCTTCGTCGCGACGGGCGCCTACTCCGCGTTCAAGGAGTTCGATGCGCCGCGCCTCTCGCGCAAGAGCGTGTACGGCGTGGATCGCGGAACGATCGATACCACGTTCAACCTGGCGGGCGAGATCGTCGCCTATATCATCGACCCCGACCGCGCCGGCCCCGCCGCACCGTTCACGATCCGCAATCCCAGCTTCAATATCCGCTCTCTGCGCGGCAACGCGGTATACCGATGGGAGTACCGGCCCGGGTCCACGCTGTTTTTCGTGTGGACGCAGTCGCGCGAGGATTTCGCGCCGAACAGCGGCACCTTCGACTTCGGGCGCGAGCGGAGCGCGCTGTTCGGCACGCATCCGGACAATATCTTCCTCGTCAAGCTGAATTACTGGTTGGGGCGCTAGCCGAGATCGCGGATCGGAGCGGATCGTTGCTGCCGATCCGCGCGGATCCGCGATGCTTGCGTTGATCGGGGTGCTCCACCACACTCGATCGTCATGCCCCCGATCCCCCCGCCACGTGCCGATGGATTCACCACCACCACGGCGGTTCCGCTGTACTGGGCGGAGTACGGCGACCGCGATGCGCCACCATTGCTCCTCCTGCACGGTGGCCCCGGTGCGAGCCACGAGTACCTCCTGCCGCAGATGCTCGTGCTCGCGACGGAGCACCGGGTGGTGACCTACGACCAGCGCGGCGGAGGGCGCTCGCGCCGCGACGACGACCGCGCCCCGGTGGGCTGGCGGGACCAGGCCGTCGACGTCGGGCGCGTGGCGGAGGAGCTCGGCCTCACACCGCTGACTCTCGTCGGCTACTCGTGGGGCGCGCTGCTCGCGATGCTCTTTTCGATCGAGGCGGCCGACGGACGCGCCTCGCCCGTGCCGGCGCGATTGGCGCTGATCGACGCGGCGCCTCCGTCGCGCCCGTACCGCGAGCAGTTCGAGCGCGAGTTCGCGCGCCGGCAGGCGGGACCGCAAGTGCTCGCGTTGCGCGACGAGTTACAGCGGTTGCAGCTCAGGGAGCGCGACCCGGAGGGGTACCGGCACCGGGCCTTCGAGCTCAGCGTCGCGGGATACTTCGCCGACCCGCGACGGGCCCGTGACCTGACACCGTTCCGGGTCACGGGCCGCGTGCAGCAGTCGATCTGGCAATCTCTCGGTGACTACGACATCCTGGAGGCGCTGTCCCGGCTCCGCATCCCGTCGTTCGTCACCCACGGACGGCAGGATCCCATCCCGCTCGCGTCGTCGGAGGCGGTCGCTCGTGCCCTCGGTACCGCCTGCGTCGTCCTTGAGGACTGCGGGCACGTACCGTACGTCGAACAGCCGGATCAGCTCTTCCCGCCCCTGATGCGCTTCCTGCGCGAGCCCGTCCCCTCGTAACCGTCCTCCCCGTGGCCGACGAGATCGTCCAACCGCACATCGCCGCGCTGGAATACGACGGTCGACGCTACAACGTGTCGTGCCGCGTCGCCTTCGACGGCATCGAGTACGTGGGCCGGCTCTGGTTCGCCGACGAGAGCTGGGACGACGGCGGCCTTCCCGACCGCGGCGCCCTACCCGGGCGCACCCGCGACGAGGCGCTCGCTCTCGCCAAGCGGCTCACCCAGCAGGAGTTGATGCTCCGCTATCGCCGCGCCCTGGCGGAGAAGCGCCGCTTCAGCGGTCTCCGTCGCGCCACCGACGAGATCCTGGGCAAGATCCGCTATCTCAACCAGGTCGCGATCTCGATGCGCGCCGGGCTGCTCGATGCCGACGGCGCCGCCGCCGAGATCGACCTCACCGAGCGCCAGCTGCACGAAGTGGTGCAGAAGCTCAAACAACATGCCGGTGTCGAGGGCTGACCGAGCGCCCGCTTCACTGATCCAGTGATGGACCCACGAACCGCCGCCCACGCTCTCACCCAGATCGCCGCCTACCTCGAGCTGCGCGGGGAGAGCCGGTTCAAGACGCGCGCGTACGAGGTGGCGGCGCGCGCCCTCACCACGATCGACACCGACGACCTCGCGC
The DNA here is from genome assembly GCA_038208205.1 of Gemmatimonadales bacterium. Lineage (GTDB taxonomy): Bacteria > Gemmatimonadota > Gemmatimonadetes > Gemmatimonadales > Gemmatimonadaceae > AG11. The sequence continues at coordinate 3,788 of JBBQYZ010000436.1, forward strand.
GCCTCGATCGCGCTGGAACCCTCGCCGCGACGCGCGGCCTGGGGCCCGCGACCCTGTCGATCGTCCGCGACCTGATCGGCACGGGCGAGTCGCGGTTCCTCGAGCAGCTCCGCGCCGACACCCCGTCTGGACTGCTCGAGCTCCTGCGCGTCCCCGGTCTGGCCACGGGCCAGATTCATCGCCTGCAGCAGGAGCTCGGCATCGACTC
>JBBQYZ010000437.1:0-3988 GCA_038208205.1 Gemmatimonadales bacterium
CGCCCCCCCGGCGCCGGGGGCCCGGGCCCCGCGGCCCGTGGTCACGCTGAACGTCTCCGACAACCTGAGTGGCGTGGCGTCGGTGCTGGCGCAGGTCGACGGCACGACCGTGCCGCTCGACCTCGTCGGCGCCACGGCCAGCGGCACGCCCGTGGCGGCGCTCGCCTATGGCCCGCACGCGCTTGCATGGTCGGTGGTCGACGGCGCCGGCAACCGCACGAGCGCGACCGCGACCTTCTCGGTGCCCGACACCGCACCGCCGGCCTTCGGGTCGCCCCAGCCGTCGAACGGCGCCGTCCTCGGCGGCGACGACGTGCTCTCGGTGGCCGTCGCGGTCACCGACACCGAATCCGGACTCGATCCCGCCTCGATCGTGCTCACGCTCGACGGGGCGCCGGTCGGCCACGTGTGGCAGGCCGACGGGCTGATCCATGGCCTCTCCGCGAGCCGGCTCGCCCCCGGGGAGCGCCACCTCGAGCTCGCGGTGGCCGATCGCGCAGGCAATGCGAATCGCCTCGTCTGGGATGTGAGCGTGCCGGCCGCGTTGCTCTCGGGCGGCAGCGCACCAGCCGGCGGCGGCGCACCGGCGGGCGGAGTCGCACCCGCGGGTGGTGCGGCGACGGGCGGTGGGGTCGCGCCACCACCCGCTGCGTCGGGCACGGTTGCGCAGCGCCGCTGGATCGCAGTGCGCGCCGTGGTGTCGCGCATCTCCGGGCCGCGCGCGCGCTCCGTGATCGTCCGCCTGCTCGCTCGTCCGCGGCTGCGCATCGTCCTGCGCGTGCGCTGTGGCGCCACCGCCCGCACGTCGCGAGTGCGCGCGAACGTGCACGGCATCGCGACGCTCGCCGTTCCCTGCGCCGGCGTGGCGACGGTGCGGATGGTGGCGCGGCCGGGGAGGCTGCTCGTCCGCATCGCGGCGCGCGTGCTGCCGCTCCACCTGCGTGTCCAGGCCGCCCAGCGCAGCGCGCCCACGGTTGCGCGCGTCAGCGGCCATCTGGCCGAGCTTCGCGGTCGCGCCGTCGTGGTCGAGGCGCTCACAAGCGGCGGCTGGCGCCGGGCCGGAGTCGCACGCGCCGATGCCTCCGGTCGCTTCGCCACGTCCTTCGCGGTCGTGCGCGCCGGCGAGTTCGCCATCCGCGCCCGGGTGTCGGAGCTGGCCGAGCGCCCGAGCGCGCCCGTCATTCTCACGGTGCGCTGATCGCGGGCACGAGCGGCCAAGCAGCCGCCGCCTCGCGCGCCTGCGAGGCCGCGGTCGGCCACGGGCTGGGCCGTTGCTATCGTCGAAGGGTGAGCACGACGACCGACGCGACCGACCAGCTCCTCGCCGGGCTGAACCCCTCCCAGCGCGAGGCGGTGACGCTGCCCGACGGCCCGGCGCTCGTGATCGCCGGTGCCGGCTCCGGCAAGACGCGCGTGCTCACCTCGCGCATCGCCTACCTGCTCGGTGAGGGCCGCGCCCGCCCTCATGAGATCCTCGCAATCACGTTCACGAACCGCGCCGCGGCCGAGATGAAGGAACGCGTCGGGGCGCTCGTCGGCCAGTCGCGTGGCATGTGGGTGATGACGTTCCACGCTGCCTGCGGTCGCATCCTGCGGCGCGAGGCCGATCGTCTCGGTTACCGCTCCAACTTCACGATCTACGACCAGGCCGACCAGGTGCGGGTCGTCAAGGCCTGCCTCGAGGAGCTCGGCCGAGACCCGAAGCGGTTCCCGCCACGCGGCATCCACTCGCGCATCTCGTCGGAGAAGAACCGCCTCGTCTCGGCCGCGACCTTCCGCGAGAACATCGGCAACTTCTTCGATCAGGTCGTGGCGGACGTCTTCGAGCTCTACGAGCGCCGCATGCACGTGTCCAACGCGATGGATTTCGACGACATGATGGTGCGTACGGTCGAGCTGCTGGAGAGTTTCGACGACGTGCGGGAGCGCTGGCAGGGCGTCTTCAGTCAACTGCTCGTGGACGAGTACCAGGACACGAATCACGCGCAGTACCGCATCGTCCGCCTGCTCTCCGATGCCCATCGCAACGTGATGGTCGTGGGCGACGCCGACCAGGCGATCTACACCTGGCGCGGTGCCGACATCCGCAACATCCTCGACTTCGAGCGCGACTACCCGGACGCGCGCGTCGTGCGCCTCGAGCAGAACTACCGCTCGACGCAGCGCATCCTCGACGCCGCCAATGCGGTCATCGAACACAACGCGGGGCGCATCGAGAAGCGGCTCTGGAGCGAGATCGGCAGTGGCGAGCCCGTGCGCGTGATCGAGGCCGAGGACGAGCACGACGAGGCGCGCATCGTCGCCGCTCGCATCGGCGCGCTGATCGAGGGCGGCTCGAGCGCATCCGAGATCGCCGTCTTCTACCGCACGAACGCGCAGTCGCGCGTGCTCGAGGATCTGCTCGTCCGTCACGGAGTGCCGTACCAGGTGATCGGGGGCCCGCGCTTCTACGAGCGCGCCGAGGTGAAGGACGCGATGGCGTACCTGAGCGTGCTCGACAATCCGACCGACGAGGTCGCCCTGCGGCGCATCATCAACCAGCCGCGCCGCGGCATCGGCGACGCCAGCGTCGACCGGCTCGCAGCCACGGCGGGGTTCGGTGGCAGTTCGCTTTGGGGCGCCCTGAGCGATCCCGAGGGCGCAGGGCTCGGTGCAGCGTCGGCCCGCGCGGTACGCGCGTTCCGCGGGCTCATGGACGAGTTGCGCGACAGGGCCGTCGAGCTCTCGGTCGGCGAACTGCTCGAGACGCTGCTCGCTCGGACGGGCGTCATCGAGGCCCTCGAAGCGGAGCGGACGATCGAGGCGACCGGGCGGATCGAGAACCTGCAGGAGCTCGTCGGTGTCGCGCGCGAGTACACCGCGCGCACCGATGAGCCCTCGCTCGCGGGATTCCTCCAGGAGGTGGCGCTGACGGCCGATGCGGTCGCGCTGGCCGCCGAGAGCGGCGCGGGCCGCGTGACGCTGATGACGCTGCACAACGCGAAGGGACTCGAGTTCAGCGCCGTCTTCGTGATCGGCATGGAGCAGAACCTGTTCCCGCACGCGCGTGCCATCGAGGAGGCGAACATCGAGGAGGAGCGCCGACTCTGTTACGTCGCGATCACCCGCGCCCGGCGCGAGCTTGCGCTCGTCTACGCCCGCCAGCGCACGCTCTTCGGCGCGCGCGGTACCAACCTGCCGTCGCAGTTCATCGACGAGATCCCTGAGTCGCTAGTCGAGCACGAGCGCAAGGCCCGCTCGATGTACGGCTCGACGCCGCGCAGCGGCTCCAGTTGGCAGTCGCCGTCGTCCGGCAGCTTTGGCGCGTCGAGTGCGGGAGCGACGACGCAGCTCCCCGGTGTCACCCCGCGCGAGGACGTGCCGACGCTCGCGGTGGGCGACAACGTCACGCACGACCAACTGGGAGAGGGCGTCGTCACCGGAACAGCAGACGGCGGCCAGGTGATCGTGCGCTTCCGCTCGGATGGCTCGGAGCGCCGGCTCCTGCTTGCGTACGCGCCTCTCAAGCGCATCTGAGGCAGGGCGCCGCTCACCCGCCCGCTGGTATCATCGGCGATCGCGGGGCGATTAGCTCAGTTGGGAGAGCACCAGCTCGACAAGCTGGGGGTCACTGGTTCGAGCCCAGTATCGCCCATCCCCGTACCATCGCGAAAGACCTGCACATGAGCTCCTCTTGCGAGGTCTAACCGACAGGCCTTCAACCGCCTGAACCCGCTCAGATCCGTTCGAGGGGCAGTAAGACTGCCCCTCAGCTGCCCCTCAAACCACGGAACGGCACTGGGGCGCGCACGCCATCCACCCCCGGCACTCGCTGTCGACTCCACCAGTCTCGAGCGGCCGCTGGGGGCGGGTCAGGTTCCCGGTTCCCGGTTGAGGAAGGCGTCGATGAGCGCTACGGCGTCGCGCTCGTTTCCGGGCATCAGATGGCCGTACAGATCGAACGTGATCTGGATGCTTGCGTGGCCCATATACGCGGTGATCGCTCGCG
>JBBQYZ010000438.1:0-3986 GCA_038208205.1 Gemmatimonadales bacterium
CCCGCGTTCGATCAGCTACCGGGTTGGGGATCGCCCACGTCGAACCACCAACCCGCGAGCTTCTCCATCTCCAGCACCGCGACGCGCAGCTCGTCGCTGAGCAGGCCGGGGAGCCGGCGCGAGAGCACGATCGACAACGACCGGTAGTACCAGAGCTGGTCGACCGCACCGGCGTTGAAGCGGGTCCACGCTTCGGGCCCGTAGCGCCGGAGATCAGCGAGCGTGGCGCGCGCGTTGTAGAGCGCGTCGGCCGCCCGCACGCGCAGTACCGACTCCAAGGCACGCGGATCGCGCAGGTGTTCGATCGAGCGTTCCTTCCGTTCGCGCCAGTTCGCCGCGCCTCGCCGCGGCTTCTTGTTCTTCCGTTTGCCGGACGTGCTCACCGGTACGTCGGTGCAGGCGATGACGATGCCCGCGACCTTCCGCCCGAACCGCTTGCGTATCTGCTTCGGTGTGGCCGCGGTGTCCTCGAGGGAATCGTGGAGGAGTGCGGCGATCGCCTCGTGCTGTGTGCCGCCACCTTCGAGCACCAGGGATGCCACGCCGAGCAGATGCGCGACATACGGAACGCTCGTGCCCTTGCGAGCCTGGGTGCGATGCAACGCGCATGCAACTTCGACTGCGCGTACGAACTTCTTGTCGAGTTTGACGACCGCGTCACTCCCTGCGTCGTCAGTCGGCATTGCGTGCTTTCTCGACGTTGCGTTCGTGCTCTGACTGTGTCACTGCGAAGTATGTCTTTCCGTTCTTGTCGGAGACGTAGTACTTGTACGCCGCCACCGCGGGGTTGATCGCGGCGGCTAGCGCGCCCGCAGTGACCGTCTCGATCGGCGTGGGCGGTAGACCCGCCACCTTGTAGGTGTTGTAAGGAGAGTCGATCTTCTTGTCGGCGTCGACCGGCACCGGCGGGCAGCCTCCCTTGGCGTAGCAGAGGGTGGCGTCGATCTGGAGCAGCATCTTGTCGCGGAGGCGGTTCACGATCACCGCGGAGATCAGCGGCGAGTCGGCGTCGCTGCCGGACTCGGCCTGGATCAGCGAAGCCGCGACCAACACCTGATACGGCGAGAGCCCCACCGGGCTCTGCACGTTCTGCAGGCCGGCCTCGGTGGCGTGCTTGTCGAACTCGACCACGATCTTGTACAGGATCTGGTCCTCGGTCTCGTTGGCGCCCACCAGGTAGGTGTCGGGCCACGTGAGCCCTTCGAGCGAGTTCACGCCCTCGGACTCGAACGCGGATCGCACGACACCCGAGTTGGCCACCTGGAGGAACCGGTCCTTGCTCTTCCCCGGCAGTTTGCCGACGCGATCCGCGATTGCGGCGAGCGTCAATCCTGGAGGTAGGAGCAACTTGATGTCGGGGATCTCGGCCGCGGGGCCGCCGCGCAGGGCGTTCAGCGCTTCCTGCGCGGTGATGTTCAGCACGAAGACGTAGCGACCGGCGGCGAAACCGCTGACGCCCGCTTCCTGCGTGATCCGTTGGAACTCCGCCGACGACGAGATCACGCCGCCGTCCTCGAGCGCGTTCCCGACTTCCTTGGGACCCCAGCCCTGCTGGACCTCGACGATCGTGTCGGTGTTCTTGGAGTGCTCGACGTTGGCGAACACCCAGGCCGACGCGATCACGATCGGCGCGACCAATGCGAGGACGGCAACCAACGCCGCCAGGTTGCGGCGACGCATCCGAGCCAGTTCGGAGGCGCGCCGAGCGCGTCGTGTCGTCGGAGTGGTGGGAGGCACGGGTTCAAATCGTCATCGGTGGCGGCGCCGCGAGTCAATCACGAGGCCTGTGGAACAATGCGGCGATGCGCTTCGCACTGAAGACCGCCCCGCAGCACACCACGTGGCCGGACATGTTGGCCGTCTGGCAAGCCGCCGACGAGATCGATCTCTTCGAGTCGGCTTGGACGTTCGACCACTTCTATCCGATCTTCTCGGATTCTACCGGCCCCTGCCTGGAAGGCTGGATCACGACGACGGCCCTCGCCCAGGCTACGAAGCGCCTGCGGGTGGGTGTCCTCGTGACCGGGATGCCGTACCGCCATCCGGCCGTGCTGGCCAAGATGGCGGCGACCCTCGACATCATCTCCGGCGGGCGACTCGAGCTCGGGATCGGCGCCGGCTGGAACCAGGAGGAAGCCGACGCGTACGGGATCGACATCCATTCGACCCTGCGGGAGCGCTTCGACGCCTTCGACGAAGGCTGCGAGGCCCTCGTGGGCCTGCTGTCGAACGAGACCACCACGTTCCACGGCACCTACGTCCAGCTCGAGAACGCCCGCTGCAACCCCAAGCCCCTCCAGCAGCCGCACCCGCCGATCTGCATCGGCGGCGGCGGCGAACGGCGCACGCTCCGCTCAGTGGCCCGCTTCGCGCAGCACTGGAACTTCCCCGGCGGGTCAATCGAGCAGTTCGTCGCCAAAAGAGACGTATTGCACGGGCACTGTGCGGCGATCGGGCGCGATCCGGCTGAGATCGTGATCTCCACTCACCTCCGGGGCGGCGCCGGCGCGCTCGACGTGGACGAGCTCGTCGATCAGGCCAAGCGCTACGACGATGCCGGCCTCGATCTCGGCATCGTGTACCTCCCGGTACCCCACACCCCCGCCGTGCTCGACGAGATCGCGACCCGCCTCGCACCTCTCGCCTGACTCTTCGTCGCTCGCTGCGGCGCAGGGTACCTGCACCGCGAACGCTCGTTCCTGGCGAGCGACTCGCTCCGCTCGCCGCCGCGTGGGGCTGAACCGCACGCGGTGACGAAGCGAGCAGAGCGAGCGGAGGAACTCGCCAGCGAGCGCACGACTGCGAGCCGGGTATCCCGGTTCGCAGGAAGCGAGCGAATCAGAAGGTCCAGCCCGCGGCTTTGCGCTCGGCGCACGTGGGGCAGATCGGGAAGCGCTTCGGATCACGCGTGGGGATCCACTTCTTCCCGCACAACGCCTGGATCGCCTCGCCGGTGACGTAGGCGCGGGCGACGTCTTCTTTGCGGCAGTAGTGCGCGAAGCGGTCGTGATCGCCGCCGTCGGTGTCGATATCGACGGGCGACTCGCTGATGACCGGCGCCTCGGTGATGACGGGCGCGGGTGCGGGGGCGGGGCTGATGGTCTCGCTCACAGGTCCACAGGGTACCGTCGCAGCCGTGCCGGACTTCCTCGAAGATCCGAGTAGCGAGCTCGAGCGAAAGTCGAAAGCGCTGTCGGTGATGGCGCTGTTCGAGAGCGTCACGTACTGCGTGCTCTTCTACTTCTGGATCGTCTCACCCAGCGTGGCGGGCAAGGCCCTCGCCGGCTTCGTCCACGGTCTGGTCTGGCTGGCGTTCGTGGCTATGACCGTGATCATCCGGCCCGACATCGGGTGGAGCTGGGGCTACACCGCGCTCGTGATCCTCACGGGACCGATCGGCGGGATTCTCGTGTTCATTCGGATCCGCCGGACGCCGCGAGAAGTGCTCGTACCTCCGAAAGCGCCTGCGGAAGGTCACTGACCTCACGCTCGTCGGCGCCATCGGTGCCGAGGAACAGGAACACGCAGCGGGCGACCCGCTCACCCGTCGCCGCCTCGAGCGCGAGCGCGTACGACGCACCCTGGAGCCGGTAGCGCGCCACCTTCGCGTCGAGGTCGGACTCGTCGCGCCACGCGTCGGTCTTGTAGTCGACCACGACCAGCCCTTCGGCGGTGCGGTACACGAGATCGACGTAGCCCTCGAGCGTGTGGCCTTCCACCTGGGTGGCGACGTACATCTCGCGCCGGTAGTCGTCGGTGGCGACCGCTTCGAGCACGGTGCGCGATACCAGCGCGCTCCGCGCGAGCGCGGCGATGTCGGCTTCGCGTCCGATGACGCCCTCGGCGGCGGCCTGCGCAGCCGCGGTCTCGTCGACGTCGCTCCCGGTGACGAGGTCGACGGTCTGCAGCACTGCGTGCACCGCGCTCCCGATCGCGGTGCCGTAGCGCCCTTTGTTCCACGGCGGTAGCTCGAGGTCGCGCGCGTC
>JBBQYZ010000439.1:0-3983 GCA_038208205.1 Gemmatimonadales bacterium
CAGCTCGCGGCCACAGGCTTCCAAGAGCGGTGTGACCTGGCAGGCACGCCGAACCAGCCCGGCACCGGCCACTACCATATTCTCCTCGACAAGTCACTGGTAGACATGCGCTGCGGCGACATGGCCACGGTGTCCCTGGAAGGCGTGAAGGCCGGTCCCCATACTGTGACCGTCGTCCCCGCCCAAAATGACCACGCCGAAGTCGAGCACAACGCCAGCTCGGTCAAGATCGAATACGCCCCAACGAACCCGAAGCCGATAGGGAAAGGGGTTCCTCCCGCCGGAGCTCCCTCGATCAAAGTACTCTCACCCAAACCGGGCGAGACCGTCTCGGGATCGTTCGACGTGAAGATCGCCGTCAAGAACTTCGATCTGACCTGTGCCGAGATGGGGAAGCCAGCCGTTCCCGGCCGCGGCCACTGGCACCTCAACTTCGACACCATGAAGGGGCCGATGATGGGGATGATGACGATGGCGGCCATGAGTTGTGAGCAGAGCCTGCACGCCTCCACCGCAGGGCTCAAGCCCGGGTCGTCCCACATGCTTATCGCGTTGCTGGCTGACAACGTCCATGCACCCGTAATGCCGGCGGTGGCGGACAGCGTCGAGGTTAAGGTGAAGTAAGCTATCCCTTGACCTTGGACCTAGCTCCAAGGTGTAGATTCGGCAGCATGCCCTCCCTGACGATCGGCCAAGTCGCCGAGCAGACTGGCGTCACGCCTGATACCCTGCGCTATTACGAGCGGCGAGCGCTCCTCCCCGCGCCGGGGCGCTCGGCCGGTGGCTACCGGCAGTACGGACCGGAGAGTGTGCGCCGTGTCCAGTTCATCCGTCGCGCGCAAACGCTGGGCTTCACGCTCGAAGAGATCGCCGATCTCCTGGCACTGCGCGTGTCACCGGCGCCCGAGTGCGCCGCGGTCGAGGCGGATGCGCGAGCGGCGATCGCCAGGATCGAGCAAAAGATGGCCCAGTTGGCACGCATGCGAGATGCCCTCCATCAGCTTGCTGACGCCTGCCACACCCGTGCCCCCACCGCCGAGTGTCCGATTCTGGACGCTCTCGATCATTCTCAGGATTCTTTATGACCATCGAGCGCACGACCGATGTCGAACTCGTGTATTTCACCGGCTGCCCGCACGTCGAGGCGGCCCGTCAGGCGATCCGGGGCGCCCTCGCCCTCGAGCAGCTTCCCCTCGTCTGGCGGGAGTGGGATCAGCACGATCCCGCGGCGCCCCCGCGCGTCCAGCGCTACGGCTCCCCGACGGTGCTTGTCGCCGGGCGCGACGTGACGGGAGCCGCCAGGGGCGATGCCGCTGCCTGCCGGGCGGACGGTATCCCGGCGGCGGAGATGATCCAGGCAGCCGTCCGTACTGCGACTGACCGCCCCCGATACGACATCCTGGATGAGGGTGGCGCGTGAAACGGTCCTTCCGCGCGGCCGGCGCCTCCGTTGCGGCCGTGGGGGCCGCCATCGTCGCGTCGCTCTGCTGCATCGGCCCGGTCCTGTTCGTGACCCTGGGAGTCGGGGCCGGGCTCGCCAGCCGGTTCGAGCCGCTACGCCCGGTGTTCACCGTCCTGTCGGTGGGCCTGCTCGCGCTCGGCTTCTACACGGTCTACGGCCGTCGGCCAGCCGGAGACGCCGGGGCTTCATGCGACGCTGATGGCGGCTGCGCCGTGGCTCGCAACAGGACCCGCGATACGGTGCTGCTCTGGGGCGCGGCGCTCATCGCGCTCATCGTGCTCACCTTCCCGTTGTGGTCGAAGTTCCTAGTCTGAGAGAAGTTCGACTCTCATCGATTTCGAGGTATCCCCGATGAACAAGTTGGTGGGAGCAATGAGTGTCCTGGCGGTGGGCGGCGAGTGCGGGTCCCCAGCTCGCGAGCGCAACGCACGTCACCACCGGCCGCATGCGTGCGGTGGCGCCTGCCGTCAACGGCCCGACGTCGCCCGCGGTGCCGGCCGCCGAGACCAGGATAGTGATGTTCAAGGTCGAGGGGATGACGTGCGGCGGCTGCGTCATTGGCGTGCGAAAAGTGCTTACGCACCTCGCCGGTGTGTCGAAGGCGGACGTGAGCTACGAGCGGAGCCACGCCGTGGTGACCTACGATCCCGAGGTCGTGACGGTCGAGCAGATGGTCGCGGCCATCAAGACGCTCGGCTACACGGCGACGGTCGTCGCCCCGACCGCGACGTAGGGACTCGGATCTCGCCTGCGACGGGTCGAGGCAGGTGAGCGCAGCACCGAGTCAGCGAGGAGTACACGTGGCCGATTCGTTCGATCTGGTGGTCCTGGGGACAGGTTCCGGTGGTTCGGCGCCCGCGTCGAAGTGTCGTGCTGCGGGGTGGCAGGTGGCGGTCGTGGATGATCAGCCCTACGGTGGGACCTGCGCCCTCCGCGGGTGCGATCCCAAGAAGGTGCTCGTCGGGGCCGCGGACCTCGTCGCGTGGCACACCCGTATGCGCGAGTATGGCGTGGCCGGCGACGCGACGATTGAGTGGCCTGCGCTCATGCGGTTCAAGCGCACTTTTACCGATCCCGTGCCGGCGGACCGGGAGACCGCGCTCAAGAAGGCGGGGATCGAGAGCCTTCACGGCGAGGCCCGGTTCGTGGCCGAGGATCGCCTCAAGGTGGGCGACCGCGAGCTGACAGCCAAGCATATCGTGATTGCGATTGGCTCCGGTCCGCGGCCACTGGGCGTCCCAGGCGAGGACCTCGTCAGTACGAGCACCCAGTTTCTCGAGCTCGACGCACTGCCGCCCCGCATCGCGTTCATCGGCGCGGGCTACATCTCGCTCGAGTTTGCCCACATCGCGCGGCAGGCGGGAGCGGAGGTTGTCGTGCTGGGGCGCGGGGCGTCGCTGCCGCGCTTCGACGAGGCGCTGGTCGGGCGTCTGCTCGCGCATAGTCGTGACATGGGGATCGACGTCCGACTCAACAGTCCCGTGACCGGGGTCGAGCGGGTCGGCGGCTCGGGCGCCCTATGCGTCCACGCCGGCGAGGAGCCGACCACCGACACAATCGAGACTGACCTCGTGGTACATGGCGCCGGGCGGGTGCCGAACACCGCGCGCCTCCGGGCGGATATCGGCTCGGTGCGTCTCGACCGCCACGGGGCCGTCGAGGTCAACGAGTTCCTGCAGAGCACGACAAACCCTCGCGTCTACGCCGCGGGAGATGTCGTCCTCACGCCGGGCTCCATTCCACTCACTCCCGTCGCGGCGCATGAGGGTGCGGTCGTCGCCTCCAACCTCCTGCACGGCAATGCGAAGCGCCCCGATTACCTCGGCATCCCGAGCGTCGTGTTCACCCTCCCGCCGCTGGCGGGCGTCGGACTTACTGAGAAGGCCGCCCGCGACAAGGGCCTTACGGTGCGCATCGAGACCGGCGACGCGACGGGCTGGTATTCCAACCGGCGCGTCCGCGAGCCCGTCGGGATGTTCAAGACGGTCGTGGACGCTGACAGCGACCGCGTGGTTGGGGCGCACCTGCTGGGGGCGCAGGTTGATGAGGTTATTAACATCTTCGCGCTCGCTGTGCGGTTCGGCATCACAGCGAAAGAGCTGCGGCAGATGATCTACGCCTATCCCACCAGCGGGTCGGACGTCCCACACATGCTATGACCTCTGGCGGCGCATGGCGACACTGTATACCGAGGCGGAGGGTCGAGAGTTCGGTCTCCATGCCGCCGAGCGACTGGTCGACGCGCTCTACAGCGTCGCGGCCTGGTTGCGCGAGGACCAGCGAATTCCGGCTGACGCCGCCCACACGCCGGTCCAGTGGCGGAGGAGGCTCAAGGAGGAGTGGGCGCAGCGGACGGGGCAGCGACGCGTCAAACCAAATCGACCTAGGCACACGCCCGAGCAGTATCGTCGGATCTTTGCGGCCCTGACCGATCCGCGCGTAGACCCGCGCATGCGGCTCGCGATTGAACTCGCGGCGGAGTGCCGGACCGGTCAAGTATTGCGCTGCACCCGGCGCATGC